>CALEYM010000726.1 GCA_937926185.1 uncultured Bacteroidota bacterium
CCCTCCCCTAAAAGGGAGGGAGACGCGGCACACTCTACGACTCCCTCCCTTTTAGGGGAGGGTCGGGGTGGGGTTTCACGCGGCAGACCGAAATCTTCCAAAACCTAAATCAAACCATACAAAAGCCATGAAAGGCCAATATTTCACCCAAATTATCATCACAGCGGCTGCGCTCTGCCTGGCCGCCTTTCCCGCTTTTAGCCAGATCAATCCCACTACCCAAATCAAAGGCGTCAGCCCGCCGGCGGCGAACAACCTGCTAATGACAAGGGGCAGCGACGGTAAACTGGAGTACAAAACCCTGAACTACCTGATCGGCCTGCTGCCGGACGAAGTGGTACAAAATACCACGGCGCCCAGTGGAGCGCCCACCGGTACGCAAGGCAATCTTTACCTAAACACGACCACTGCTCAACTTTATGTCTGGACGGGTTCTACCTGGGTTGTCCAGGACGGGGTGGATGAAGTCGTGCAAGGAAACGGCGTCCCGGGCCTATCGCCCGGGACTAACCAGGGCCTGCTGTATGTGGATACTGCCACGGGCACGCTGTACACTTGGAATGGAACGGCCTGGATTTCTTACGCCTTGAACACTTACGCCAATGCTCTGACCAAATCCGGCACGACCGTGCGTTGGGGTGGCGATTTGACCCAAAACACCACGGTCAATGGCAAAAGCGCTTACTCGGTCACTTTCGATAGTATCAGCACGTTGACCCTTCGCGCCCGCACGAGCGATGGCAGTGGAAGCGGGGTACTGGGACTTTCCAAATTCGAGAGCAGCGGGGCGTTTGCCACGTACAGCCGGGCGAGCAATCTCGCTGAATCTTCACAGTGGTCGCTCAAACCCGATGCGGCTTATATCCGCACTCAAAACACCGGCATCCGGGGCGAGGTGCTCACCACCGATTTTTCTGCACAAATGGCCTACGTGGTAGGAGAAAATACTCTGAATGGGGCTTTCTATGTAGATAGCACGGGTCACTACCTGCTGCAATTGCAGAACAAAACGGCCGCCGAAACGGAAATGCTGTACATCAACCCGAGCACCTTCGAAGTATCCAAAGGCCCGGTGCCCAGCGGTGGAAGCGCGATTTCCACGTACACACCCAGTACCTCCGGTGGCGGCTCACTGGCTGTGGTCGTGACGGCTACCGGCGCGGGGATCACCGCCGTTCGAGGCTCGGGGACGCTCACCGTGTCCATTCCCTCCGGTGTGACCCTGCTTTCCGCACGGGTGACGGGTGATGATGCCGAAAACGACGGATCGGGTAATCTGACCGTGGTGTTTAACGGTGCGGGTTTGCAAGGCAACGAAAGCATTGGTAGTTTACACATTCCCGCCACCCAAAAGATCGACCTGTCCGCCCAGGTATTCGGGGCGCCCGCGCCGGGCAATCCCTATTCTGTGGATGACGACGATACCGTGCAAATGCAGGTAGTCGGAGTTGGCTCCAGCGGCTCGCCGAGTATTTCGATACGGGCTGTGGGTTTGACGGCCAATTACGACGATTACCAACTCGTATTCAACTTCTAAACCATGCGGCTGAAACTGCTTTTCATCCTACTGTTGTTTGCCGCCGCTGCCCCCGCGCAGACGGTGGACAGCCTGTGGCAAGGCTGGCTTTCGCCGTTCGTGCAAACCGGCGGGACGGCTCCTAATTTCACGTTCCAGGGCCTGTTCAATTCGAATACCGGTTTTGCGGGCAGTCAAATTTCCCAGGCGCAACATCCCCGGCTGATCGTGTTTTCCAGCAACCAGTGCTACGAACTGCCCATCGACACGATCACAACTGCCGGCAGCATCATCGCAGGCCGCGCGGTTGATCCGTCGGGGCAATTGTCGGCCCTACCCAGCGGCATGGCGGCGATTTATCACCCGAGTTCCGTGCATCGGGTAGGGCCGTTTATTTCGGGACTATCGACATCGCTCCAGGGTTGTTTGCAAACCTTCACCAACCTGAAAATTGACTCGCTCGGAACCGCCTTTCAAACGGATGCGACTTTGTCCGGGAACGGAACCGTGGAAATGCCGCTCAAGATGGCCCAACAAGGCGCGACAACCAACCAGGTGCTCAAATGGAACGGCACGACCTGGCTACCGGCCAACGATTCGGGCGGCGCCGAAATCTACGAAGCATTTGCCTCCATATCAGGAAACACCATTACAGCAACTATCGCTTTACCAGCCACTGAGCGGGACTGGCGAATCAACCTTTATCGAACCGGTGTGCGTATGACCTACGGACTCGATTTTATCATCAGTGGCAGCGATATCGTGTTGACCGTCGCCGGCCAGGACGAAGCATTTTTTCTCATCGTGAAATAACCCAGGAAATAAACCCCAAAAGACGCTTTAAACCCAATCAGCCATGAAAAAGGCATTACTTCTCCTTCTTTTCGCTTTGCCCGCCGTTTTAGCCACAGCCCAAAGCACCAAAATCGACGCCACGGTGCTGCTGCGCGCCTCCGGTACCAACAGCCGCTTTCTCGTCACGGATGGCAGCGGCAATGTCACCTGGGTACAGGGCAGCAGTCTGCTTACGGCAGGCAGTGGCATCAGTATCAGCGGCAACACGATCACCAACAACGCGCCGGATCAAACGGTGTCGCTGACCGGTGCGGGCGCTACGGCCGTGACGGGCACTTACCCCAGTTTTACCATCACTACCAACGCCCTGGCCACCATCCAGGACGAAGGCAGCGGACTCACCCAACGCGCTGCCCTCAATTTTATCGGCGGCGCGGTAACGGCAGCCGACAACGCCGGCTCCTCGCGTACCGATGTATCCTTCGACGCTGAGGTGAACGGGATCGCGGCGCTTTCCGGCACAGGCTTAGTCGTACAAACTGGGGCGGGCACTTTTACCAACCGCTCTATCGCCACCGCTGCGTCCGACGCGGGCCTAAGTTTTGGCCTGGGCAATGCCGACGGCGTAAGCGGTAACCCGACCCTGTCCATTTCCACCGGGCAGTATGCCTGGAAACAATCGGTGCGGGTGGCCACAACCGGAAACATCACCCTGAGCGGTAATCAAACCATCGATGGGGTGAGCACCACGACCGGCGACCGGGTACTGGTTAAATCACAAACTACCGGCTCCGAGAACGGCGTGTACATCACCGGCACGGGCGCATGGACGCGCTCCACCGATTTCGATGCCTCCACCGAAATGTCCAACGGCGGGGCTTTTTTCGTAGAAGAAGGCACCGCCAACAACGAAAGCATTTGGGTGCTAACCACCGACGGCTCGATCACTGTGGGTACTACGACCCTGTCCTTCCAGCGTATTGGCCGCGCGAACCAGGCCACCGCTGGTAGTTACGGCAGCGCCACGCAAATTCCGGTGTTTACCCTGAACAGCGACGGAACTATCAGCAGCGTCACCAACACCACCCTGACCGAAAGTCAAACCTTGACGGCCGGCGACGGCAGTGGATCGGACCGCACTATCAATCTTACCGGTGGCAGCAGCGTGACCCTTGCCCAAGGTTCCGGTATCAGCCTCACGCGCAGCGGCAACACGATCACCGTGGCGGCCAGCGCTTCGGCGCCCACGGTGACGATCCAGCGATACGAGGATGTGCCCGCTTCGAACACGACCACCACCACGGTATCCGGCTTTACGCCGTTGACCACGGACACGGAAGTGTTTTTGGACGGTGTGATGATGGACTGGGGTGCAGGTGAGGACATCACCGTATCCGGTCAGGTCATCACGTTTTCGCGCACGGTTTCTGCCGGACAGAAAATCCTGGTGAAAAAAATAACCGTCAACTAACCCCATTCAGAAAATGAAACTCGTCATCCCCTTTTTACTGCTTTCCCTTTTCGCCACTGCCCAACCCGGCAGCGATTACAAAATCGAAAAACGCGACAGCCTCGGTTATGTCCTGCTTCAAAACGGCAGAACCGTGCCCTTCGATACTGCCCAGGTACAAGCCAACCTGGTTCAAAAATCGGAGGAAGTCGGCGTCATCGAAACGGAAATTGGTCTCCTGGAGCGGCTCGTCATGCTGCGCCGCCAGCTGGCCGTGGCCCGCGAAGAAAAACGAACCCTGAACGATATTCTGGAAAAAGCCCGTCAAT
>CALEYM010000727.1 GCA_937926185.1 uncultured Bacteroidota bacterium
ACGTAAGTCCGCCGTCATCGGTCGTATAGACAAAGGTCATAAAATTGGTGGGTTCCGATAACAATACGCCATGTTTAGGATCAGCAAAAGCAAGATTGGTGAGGATACGGCCTTTGGTCAGGCTGTCCGGCAAGGGCACTTCCTTCCAACTGTCGCCGCCGTCATCCGTGCGCAAAAGCAGGGTAGTTCTGCCCGGGTGGGGCTTTGTGACGGCGTAACTGCACAACAAAAAACCATGCGATGTATCGGTAAATACGACGCCGTCAATACTCCCTATAAGGTAATCATCGATGGCGGCAATGGGCGTCATTTTCCAATGTTTGCCGCCATTATACGTTTTGCACAGAACCGGTTTTGAACGGTTGTCTTTTGCCACGACAAATGCCGTATCGGCGGCAACGACGCTGATATGGGAATACTTCCAGAAAACTCGCGGGGTGACTTCCTCCCATTGGGCTCGAAGCGCGACGCTGGTCAACAAGGTAAAAACGGCAAACAGACAGGCCTTTTTCATCGATAGGGAAATATTTATTACGGGTAAAACAGGCGTTGCTGACCCAAAAATAAAACACCTTTTACGAGAAAGTTGACTGAAAACTGAACATTCTCCTTTTTACCGGCTCACTACAACTTTTTCCCGGGCCCGGGCGCCATTCTCCAACCAGACTTCAGCCAGGTATATGCCGTCTGGCAAGCCGTCGACCGGAATATTCACCCGCGACGCCACACCGGCCAGGTATTGGCTGAATATCCTCCGTCCGGTCAGGTCGCCGAGTTGAACGCGGGTAATACCGGCGCTTTTGCTTTCCACGGCAAAGGATTGGCTCGCCGGATTGGGGAAAATTTTCAGCCCGGCTGCCGGGGCAGGCAGGGTGGAGGCGTCCACCAAAAGGCTGCAGGCGATCTGACCGGAACCGGTAAAACAATGATCAAAATAATCCTGAATGACATCTGCCCGGTCGTACATGGCCTGTACGTTTTGCAGTGGAGTGGCGCCGGGTTGTTGCGTATAAAAATAACCGGCTATGAATTCATTGACAGCGCCGGGCAGCAGGCGAAAAGGGCCAAAAGAGGATAACACGTACCGCTGACCGGGGGTATTGCCTGCGCTTACTTCGGATTCGGCCGCCGGGTCGTTGGGGTTGCCGGGATAGAGAATGCCCTTGTCGGGCGCCGGCGAACCGTCGGTATTACTTCCGCTGAGCAGCTGGTAATAGGCCAACGGGCCTGTAAGCGTGGCCGGATCGACGGCCATTACGTGTTTCAAGGTGATCTCTTGTCCCAGCGTGTCGAGCGGCCCCCGAAACAGGTCAACCCCAAGCACCGGGGCTCCGGCGCCATAAGCACCCTCGTCGAAGTCGTCTCCGTTGTAGCTGAAAACAAGGGAACGTGTGGTGTCGCAACCGAAAAAGTCATCGTTGGGGTTGCCGATGTCGAAATCGTTGAACAGGCCGACATAAACGCTGTCGAGGCGTTCCTGGCCGAAATTGATCATCTTGTAGCGGAGGAATACAGCGTCGCGCAGCGGATTGTCTTCCGTGCAGTTGAAAGCAAATGCCTGGCATTGCACTTCTACCTGGGTTGGGGCCATCCCGGTCTCGGTATGCTGGAAACCGGAATCGTGAAACACAAACCACAACATTTCGGCAGGAACATATTGTAAGGGGCATCCCCGTACCTCGATCGCCGGATAATCGCCATGTGCGGGGTTATAATCGCCGTCGTGATCGCTGTCGAAAAAGCCGGCCAGGCTGCGGGAGGAATGGGGCAATTCTTCCCCGTTGTGATACTGGGCAAAATACGGGTTGCCGCGGGCAGGCCAGCCGAATACGCCGGGTTGCGGGTCGTCTATCACACCGTTGTCGGCCAGGTCGGCCAGGTGGAAAGCGATTTCAGCGGCAGTTACACGATAAATACCGGCGAGCGATCCGGCAGCGGGCGGCAGGCCGCTGTTATCGAGGACGCCGGGGATAAAATCCGCCTTGCCGCCGGCATTGTAGAGCTGAGCAGCGCCTTTCAGGTTGTAGGCCGGGTCAATTCCCGCGATCCACAAGCCCGCCGCGCGCAGCAAACTGATTTCCGGTTGGTCAGGCGTATATGGCGCGATAAACTGCCCTTTCTGGAAATCGGTGAAGAGGGCGCCATTGGCGTTGAATTGAGCCTTAATACGGTTGACGGACAAGGTGGCGCTTGCAGGCGTTTGTGCAGATAAACCATTGGTTGTCAGGGCGAAGAAGATGATAACTGTACAGGTAAGGCGCATGGGAACAGTAAAG
>CALEYM010000728.1 GCA_937926185.1 uncultured Bacteroidota bacterium
TTATTCGATTCTCGTGCAGACTTTCCAGGTTTTTAAAACCTGGAAAGTCTAAAACGCGACGCAATCAAACAATATTTCGTTCAACAATTAAAACATCTTGATGCTCGGACTTTTTGCACAACCCCTACCCGAGCATTCCAACATAAATTTTGCACTGGCAATTAGATGCCCACTTATGATACGCTTTATCTCGAAACATTCCAACATGAAACGCAGTCACATTAATTGTTCGGCGAAATTTATATCGTGTATCCTGGTTCCCCTGTTCCTGGCCTTAGCGGCACACGCCATCCACGCGCAACGGATAACAGGCAGTCTCCGCGACGCAGCCGGGCAGCCAATCTACGCAGCCAGCGTGCTACTGCTAACCCCCGCCGATAGCAGCTTGGTAAGTGGTCAGCTAACTGATCCCGACGGGCATTTTACGTTTGAAAATGTGGCCGGCGGCAGCTACTTGCTCTCCTTTTCCATGCTGGGTTTTGAAACGGTGTTTATCAATAACGTGACCGTAGATGAAAGCCGCCCCCTCGTCGACCTGAAGACGACCACCTTGCGCGAAAACTCAACGTTCCTGGCAGAGGTGTCGGTAGTAGCAAAACGCCCTTTTTTGGAACAGAAAATTGACCGGATGGTCGTCAACGTCAGCAATTCGATCACCAATGCAGGCGGAACAGCCTTGCAGGTGCTGCAACGTTCGCCAGGCGTACAGGTCAACGCACTGACGAAGTCCATCTCCATGGCCGGAAAGCAGGGCGTAGTGGTGATGATCAACGGGAAAATATCGCGTATGCCCGGCGAGGCTGTGGTGGATATGCTTGCCGGTATGAACGCCGACAATATCGACCGCATCGAACTCATCCACACGCCGCCTGCCAACTTTGAAGCCGAGGGCAACGCGGGCATCATCAACATCGTGCTGAAACAGTCAGGCGATGCGGGGCTGAATGGCGGCTATACCGCGAAAACCGGCCATGGCCGCGGCGCAAAAGCCGGCGCGAGCGGCTACTTCAACCAACGCAGCGGAAAGGTAAATCTGTTTGGCAGCTACGATTTAGACTACAATCTGAACCCACAGTTGTTCACGAACTACCGCCGGGTGGCCGCCAACGGCGATGTGCTGGAAACAGCATCCATCAGCGACCGCTCACATACCCCGACAACGACCCAAAACGCACGGCTCGGCGCCGACTTTCAAGTGTCAAAGAAGACGGTCGTAGGGGTTTTAGGCACTTTTCTCGACCGGAATTGGTATATGGAGGCCGAGAACACTATTACCTACTCGCGGAATGGAAACGTGGAAAGCCTGCTCCGGATGCCCAATACAGAGACCAATCACAACCAGTCTTTCGCGGGGAACCTGAACCTGAGTCATCAGTTTTCAGAAAACCAATCGCTCAATGCGGATGTGGATTACATCCACTATACCATCTCGAATCCATCCGGTTACAGGCTGCTCAATCAGGATGCCTCAGGAAATCCGACCTCCGAAAGTGAACTTAGGATTGCCAAAAAAACGCCCATCCAGGTAGGCGTGGCCAAAGCGGACTATACCAAAGGCTTTGGGGAAAATACACGGCTCGAAATGGGGGCGAAACTGACCTCCATGCGCTTCATGAATGATGTACAGGTGGACGAACGCGCCGGGCAGGAAGCCTGGCAGCGCATCCCGAACCTCAGCTCGGTTTCGCAGATGAAAGAAACGGTGGCAGGCGCCTTTGTCAGTGTCAGCACGAAACTGGGCGATAATATGGACTTGAAAGCGGGCTTGCGCTACGAACATACCGATACGCGCCTCGACTCGGGCGCAGCCGTCGTCATCGTAGACCGGAACTACGGCTCCTGGTTTCCCACAGTATTCCTGAGCCGCAAAATATCGGAAAACCAAACCTTCAATTTTTCTTATTCGCGCCGCATTACCCGCCCACACATAGGGCAACTTGCTCCTTTTTTGATTTTTACCGACCCCACTACGCTATTAACCGGAAACCCGGCTTTGCAGCCTGCCTTCACCAACGCTTTTAATCTGAGTTACAACATGAAATCATGGCGGCTGGGCGTCACGTACAGCGTCCAAAATGCACCGCAACGCTTTATCCCGATGGTAGATGCGCAGACGAACCGGCAAGTGCTTTCTTTCGGGAA
>CALEYM010000729.1 GCA_937926185.1 uncultured Bacteroidota bacterium
AGCGTCGAATCATTTTCCAAAACCGTCACCACTATCGTGGAATCGCACCCATTGAAGGCGGTGAAAACAAAGGGATGAGCGCCGGGCGTCAGCGGCTGGCCGTTCCAAATGGCCGGCTCGCCGGGACAGGTAGTCAATTGAACTGCCGCGAGCGTCGTATCATGTTCCAAAACGGTGACCAACACCGTTGAATCACAACCATTTACAGCAGCGAAAACAAACGGATGGGCGCCGGGCGCCAATGGCTGGCCGTTCCAAACGGCGGGCTCGCCGGGGCAAGTAGTTAATTGGATCGTCGTGACCGCCGAATCATTTTCCAAAACCGTCACCACTATCGTGGAATCGCAGCCGTTGGCAGCCGTGAAAACAAATGGATGGGCGCCGGGCGCCAGCGGCTGGCCGTTCCAAACAGCCGGCTGGCCGGGACAGGCGGTCAAAGCAACTATGGCGAGCGTCGTGTCATGTTCCAAAACGGTGACCAGCACCGTGGAATCGCACCCATTGAAGGCGGTGAAAACAAAGGGATGAGCGCCGGGCGTCAGCGGCTGGCCGTTCCAGACAGCCGGCTCGCCGGGGCAGGTAAGCAGCTGCAACTGGCTCAGAACCGTATCGCCCGAAATCTGGATTGTTATCGTGTCAGCCGACAGGCATCCGCCGGCAATTTCCCCTACGATGATATAGGTCGTATTAGGCGGGGCCGTCGTCACTACTGTCGGACAACCGGCGCAGGACAAATAATCGTCCGGGTACCAGTGCCAGGCGGTAAATGGCGCAGGAAGTTGATAGCTGACTGCCGAGCCGGCGCAGGTTGCCGGGTCAGGGCCCAGGTCGAGTTTCGAAGCCGGTATCCGTTTGATTTCCAGCGTGTCGCTTTGTTTATTGCCGCAATGATCCCATACATCCACCCAGTATTTTCCGGGAACGGCAATGGGCGTGTTGGTTTGCCCCTCGCTGCCGTCGTACCAGCGGTATTTTGGGAAGCCGGGGCCGGCATCCAGCACGGTGACGCCGTTGTCGCAAACCGTGATATCCGGCCCCAGGTCGAGCACTTCGGCGCCCGGCTCCAGCACGGTAATTTGCAGCGTATCCCGGGCCTCGCCGCACAACGCAACGGCGTGCGCGACGATCGTGGCCTGGCCTGCCTGGTCGAACCGCACGGTAACCGTTTCCTTCGTTTGGCTGAGCACGGTTCCGGCGCCGCTGATCTGGAAGTTGACCGATTGAATGCCGCAGGGTAATTTTTTCAGGCTGTAGGTTTGTACGACCGGCAATTGGCAAACCGTGTCTTCCAGGTTGGCTTCTTCAAACCAGACGGCCGGTTTCCAGAAATAACTCACCAGAAAGTTCGGCAAACTCAGGTTGGTTCCCGGTGTGCCCGTCAGCGCCTGGCCGTTTTCCTGGTAGAGGCAGGGGGCCCCGGGTTCATCCGGATGGTGAATAACGCCCAACTGTGTGGTGAACACCCCCGGACCGCTGTTGGTAGTGTATATTTTGCCGTTTTTAGCCAGTTGCAGTTGTCCGTAATGATAAATGCCCGGGAATGACGCCAGTTGCACGGCGGAAGCCGCGACAGCCGCCGCATCGCCGGCCAGCAGATCGAACTGAAAAAGACTGGCGGGGTTGCCCAGACCGGTCGCATACAGGAACCGGCCCTCGGGAGAAAATTCCACGCCGTAGGGATTGACCAGCCCCGGCGTTTGCAACAACACGGGATTACCGACTATACCGGAAGCGGGATCGAAATCAAAAACCTCGACGGCGTTGGTGTGGTATAGCGCCCGCGCCAGGCGCAAACCGTCGGGCGAAATTTTCATTTGCCCGATCACATCGTAATTCCCGTTGGGCGCGGGGCCGCCGGTGCCGGCATTACTGACCACGGGCGTGGCGTTCAGGCCGTTTTGATCGATCCGGTAGGCCAGGAAGGCGTTGCTGGTTTTGCGGTGGTTGAGCACCCAGAAATCGGTACCGTTGCAGTGCCGCGCGGCGCTGATTTGTTCCACTAATTCAGAGGCAGGCGTCAGCGGGAGGTTTTTTTGCCCCGCCGGCACGTCGCCAAAACCGTTGTTGAGCGACATATCCACCACGGTATACGATAATCCGCGCAGGGGCCCGTTGTCGTAACTGTCGGGCGTAAACACATAAAACAGGGCGGAATTGCCGGGGTGCGGCACGATGAGGGTTTGGCTGCTGGAGCCATGGCCGAACAGGCCGCTGCCGTTGGGCATGGGCGTGTGGTTGCGCTGGTAAACCGTTTTGGCATCGGTATAAAAAATGAGGCGGCCGAGCGGGTCGCTTGCCACGGCCGCGGCTTCGTTGGTGTTGGTTTTGCCGTCGGTCAGTATCTGGGGCGGGTTATCCGAGAAGTTCAGACCGGCCTGCCGGCCGAAGTACCAGATATTCGTTTCCGAGCCGTCGCAGCCGTGGCAGTCGCAGTCGGGGTCGAGGCAATCGAACAGGTTATCGCCGTCGTCGTCGAGGCCGTTGTTGCAGATTTCGGGAGTGTCGCAGTCAGGCGCGCAAATTTCGGTCTTGGTTACGTCGATATTTTGCACGGTGATCGACAGGTTTTGCAATATAGGCGGCGCGAGTTCCTGCAGGGAGCCGTTGGTTTGGGTGATTTGCAACGGGACGGCGGCGGTGGTATGCGGCGTTTCGGCGCAAAGCCCGGCAAGCCCGTCGGCATCGGTTTTCAGCACGTAAATATCCCCGCTGCCGCTGCCTGCGCTGGTGGTGCGGCCGGTCCAAAGCAGATCGCCCGAGGTAAGGGCGCGCACGTCGTAAAGGGCTTCCTGCCCGGGGCCGCCGTATTGTTTACTCCAGATCAACTGCCCGGAGGCGTCTATTTTCAGCAAATACGCCTTGGTATCGCCGGTATTAGGCCGGTTTCGGCCGGCGATAACGAAGTTTCCGTCGGGGGTATTCACCAAGCCCACCGTTTCCCAGTCCAGGTTGTTGGAGGGGCGGTAGATATTGGTCCAAAGCAGGTTGCCGTTGGCGTCGGTGCGCACGATGCCGCCTTCGGGGGTATTCGGCGTATTAAAATTCCACAGTCCGGCGGCAAACAGAAATCCCCCGTCGGCGGCGATGGCCACGTCGCTGAAGCCGCCGTCGGAGGGTGTGCCGTAGGCCTTGGTCCAGAGCAGATTGCCTGTCGCGTCGATCCGGTAGGCCACGCCGTCGTGGGGGCCACCCAGGCCGAATGAGTTGCCGTAGCCGGAAGCGATATAGCCGCCGCCGGGCAATTCCCGTACGCCGGTGACGAAGTCGGTCCGGTTGCCGTTCCAGCCTCGGTACCACTGGGTGGCGCCGTTGGCATCCATTTTCAGGAAAAACGACGACCAGTTGGTATTGTCATTTGGGGAAAATGAACCGGCGATGAGGTAACCGCCATCCGAAGTGGCGATGACGTCGGAAAAAGAATCGGTCTGGCTGCCTGAACTGGTGTTGACGCGCCGCGCAAACTGGACGTTGCCGTTGGCATCACAAACGGCAAAACCCGCGTCGGTCGGCGTACCCAATGCGTACGACATAAAAAAACTCCCGTCGGGTTTGACCTGTAAGTCGGCCAGGGCATTGAATACCCCGGGGTCGCCGTACTGTTTGCTCCACAGCACTTCGCCGGCGGCATCGAGGCGGGTGACCAGAATGTTCTGATCGCCGTTTTGGGTAATATTGCCGCCCACGAGGTAGCCGCCGCCCGGCATTTCAATGCCGATGATGCCGCGCTCGTCGGCCGTTGTGCCGTAGGTATTTTGGAAAGATTTGCAGGGCGGCGGCTCGTCGAGGCAATCCGGCGGGCAGAGTACAGATTCGTTTAACGCAGCGGCGCCGGCGGTAAGGTTGGCGTTTTGCAGGGCCGGCGCCTGCAGGGTGTTCAACTGGCCGTTTACGACGAGGGGCTGCACCGATTGTACCAACATATTATGGGGAATTTCGTCGCATTGGCCGGCCAGTCCTGCCGCGTCTGTTTTCAGCAGGCAAATATCCCGGTTTCCGCCGGCGATATAATAACCGGTAAACAGATACCCGTCCGGCAGGGCGCTCACATCCAGGATACGTCCCTGATCGGTACCCTGGTAAATACGCGACCACAGAAGTTTACCCGATGCATCGGTTTTGAAAAAATGCGGCGTATTGGCGCCGAAGGCGGCCGGGTCGTTGGCGGCCCATACCAGGCTGCCGTCCTTTTCCTGCACCACGCCGACCGGGCCGTAATCAAGGATCAGATCGCCGCGGTAAATATTCGACCACAGCAGGTTGCCGTCGCCGGTGGTTTTTACCAGCCATCCATCGTCCAGGTATTCGCCGCCGCCCGGCCCATTCCAGCCCGAAGTGGGGCCGGCCATCATCAGACCGCCGTCGGACGTTTCAAAAATATTGTAGAGTCCTTCATTGTCGACCGATCCGATGGCTTTGCTCCATATCAAATTCCCGGAAGCGTCGGTGCGCAAGGCCATGCCGTCGTGGATGGCGCTTGAATTTTGCCCGAAAGACATGGTGAATCCGCAGGCGGCGAAACCGCCCGAGCTCAGTTCGCATACATTCAGGATGAAATCGGTGCGCGACCCATCATAAATGCGGGACCACAGGGTATTGCCGTTGCCGGCATCCAGTTTGCCCAGATACGCTCCGCTGCCCTGACTACCGCCGGCCCTGACCGCCCCGGCCAGGACAAGCTGGCCGTCGGCGGTGCGTTTGATATCCGTAAAATAATCGGCCCCCGACGCAGTGATCATCGTTTTTTGCCACATTATGGTTCCGTCGGCGGAAAAACGGGCTACGAGGGGGTCGTGGTTGGCGCCCATACTGCTGCTGTAACCGGCCAGCACCCAGCCGCCGTCGGGCATGGGCGTCAGCGCCGTGATCCCTTCGTCGCCGGCGCCGCCGTATTTTTTTTGCCAGATCAGGGAGCCGTCCGGCGCGGTTTTAAGAAACACAATGTCATTTCCGGTTCCCGGTCCGGGCGTATGACCTGCTATAATGAAGTTACCGTCGCTCAGCAGGGTTGTTTGAACACCCCGGTCATCACCGCTGCCGCCCCAGGTTTTTTGGAAGGAAAAATCGCTGCACGAATCCTTGACGGCGACGTACCGGAATTTCGTTTTTTTACACAATCCGTTGCCGGCTTCCAGGCGGACAATGTACACGCCGGTCTGATTAAAGGTGTAGCTGTTCAGCGTCGCTCCCTGTGAAACGCCGTCGACAAACCATTCAAACTGCGTCGCGTTCTGGCTGTTGTTGGTAAAAGTCACCGTTTCGCCTGCCGCCGGATTCAGCGTACTTACCTGGAAGTCGGCCGTTACCGGGCAAATCACCTGTATGATCGCCGTAGCCGTATCCGGGCCGCACAGGTCGGGCGTGGCGCTGTTTGCCTGTAAGGTCACGATAAAAACGCCTTCGGCGGAAAAAGTGTAAGCCGCATTGGCGGCACTGGAAAACGGCACGCCGGCCACCGACCAGGAGTACGACGAGGCATTTTGACTGGCATTGGTAAAGTTCAGGCTCTGGCCGATCGGGATGGTAGCCGATGCCGGCGTAAAGGCCGCGACCACTGGTTGCGGACAGGGGTCGTTGCAGGCTTTGGAACTCAGCAGGCTGGCCCGCGTGGTTTGGATGGCAGCGTTCATCCGGTCGGATTGCCCCTGCGTGAAATCGTGGAAACAATCGAAGTCGGTGTAATCCATGAAATTCAGGATCATATCGTTCTGATCCGCGGCAAAGCCCGACTGGGTATCGGTCGTGCAGGTATTGACCTGGGCGTCGCAGGGTACCCACAGGGTGCTGTTGTCGGGCGGGGTATCGCACACGCGGTCGCCGTCGATGAGGCAGTCGTTATTGGTGCAGCCACCCTGGAAGGTGTGGTACAGGCCGAGATAGTGACCCATTTCGTGCGCCAGCACGCCTGTGTTGCCGGGAGATGAGCCCAGCCACTTGGCTTCCATCACGATGCCGTCGACACCGGAGCCGTGCGCCGACGGGAAATAGGCATAACCGGCCACCCCGCATCCCGAACCCGCCGAGCAGATCTCGCGCACCAGCCAGATGTTGATATACTGCGTGGGGTCCCATCGGTTGAGGTTTTTGAGGGCCAGGTCTTCGGATTCCATGGTCACATCCGTCAGATTGTTCTCATCCCGGGTGATACCGTTTGTGGTCAGGTTGTCCGGCGTGCGTTTGGCCAGGCAGAACTGGATCATGGTATTCGTGCCGCTGCCCTGGTCGTAGTACCCCATATTGGCAAAGGCGTCGTTCAGTTGCTGAATGCCTTGCAATACCTGGACGTCGGAAATGTTTTCAGGGCCGTTTTGGTGCACGATGTGTACTACAACAGGCAAAGTGACCAGGGCGCCGTCGGGTTTGGCTGTTTTTTTTAAATGCTGCAGCATGCCAGCCTCATACGCTTCGTGTTTTTTTTGAAAAGCCGGATCGCTCAGGGCTTTCCGGTGGAGTATATCCGAACCGCAGGGTTCGGAGATAGTTTGGGCCGATAACCGGGGGAGAAGGGCGAGGAAAAGGAACGACAGAATTGTCGCGGCGGTTGGCAGGTTGAAAGTTGTCATATTGTTATTTTGGTTGAAGATTCAATCGGGAAATAAATTGCTGCAAGCGTGCCGTTTTTTAATCGGGCGCGCCTCACACCATTTCAAACGCCTTCGGGTACCGAACCGTTCCGCTTACATTTTTATGATAACTTAAGTATCTTTATTGTTCATCTCCTCCATTTGTTTCCGCAGGCTCAAGGGGCGCATGTCGGTCCAGACTTCTTTGATGTAGTCGAGGCATTCCTGTTTGGTTCCGCTTTTTCCGGCGTCATTCCAGCCGGGCGGGTTCTCCCGGTGCTCAGGCCAGATGGAATACTGCTCTTCATGATTGATAACGACTTTGTAAATGGCGCCGTCTTCTTCGTCATTCCATGCCATAGTTTTGAAATTTTAGCGTGGTGAATATTTTTCTGTGATTTTTTCTCTATCGTTACGTTACACTTCCCGAATGTGCGACGCTTAGGAAGCATTTTCGGGAAGCGATAGTTCGTGGCGTTTTATTACCTTATTAAATTTACTTGATGACGAAGTCATTTAAATATTGCATTTCATTTCCAGCCATCTAATTTCTTAAATTTTGCATATTCTTCATGACTTTGCATATAGAAAAGCATGAAATCGTCAATCCTAAGTTTTGTTTTTATGTTTCCCATATCTTTTCTAACTAAGAGCATGAGTTCAAAGTATATTTTGAAATGGTCTATTGTGTTTTTAGGGTCATTGATTGATGTTACCCATTGAGTGTATTTTTTAAATATTTCGTCTGAAGTGTATAAAAATATTCCAGCTTTAATATCATATATCCGATTAACTAAATCATTGTCAGTTATTTTATCCCCTGTTTTATTACTTTTAGAGAGATCAAAAAATAAATAAAGCAGGTCAGAATAAATTTTGAATTTCTTATCAGAAAGTTGGCTTTCGATTGTTTTTATTCTTTCCTTTTGATATTGTACACGCCAAATTAAATATGTGCTTACCGCGCCTAGAATCAAAAGAATTATCTCTT
>CALEYM010000730.1 GCA_937926185.1 uncultured Bacteroidota bacterium
GCCGACTTTGTTCCAATCAACTGCCCTCCCAAATACCTTTATTTCACCCGGATAAAAATGGAATCGCAAACTTCCGGGCGTTCAAATACCCAGGCTTTGATTTTGATCAGGGAGTCCACTGGTTTTACAGGCACCGGTGGCGTGTGGAATGTGACAAATGTCGTTTCTGATGAATCTGATTTGCTCAATGGTGGGGCAAAGGTGCCGGATTCTACGGCAGAGCCATTGGCAGCAGTATAAGTAGATTCATAAACGACCGGAGTCTGAAGACTGACCAAGCCGGATTGCCGGAACAAATATGCCTTAATATTTAGTGAACCGTTCTGAGCGTCAATACTTTGAGGTGTATCGGCGATCAGCGTCATTTTGTCGGGCAGCGATGAGATCAAAGTATAAGGTTCTTGCCTGGTAAACCCTTCAAAAGACGCGGACAAATAACAAGCCCCTTTTTTGCGGCCCAACCGGATGAAACATTCGCCGGAGGCATCCGTATTCAGTGTAAATTCCAGGTCTTTTGCAGCATTATTTACAAAATACCAATCGCCATCCAGATGAAGTTTCAGCTTTTTCCCGTTTGGTTCAATCTGTTTTATCCGGGCTGTCAGTTTTAGCACGGTTTCGCCGTCTGCATAGAGTTTGGACAGGTCGGCATTCCCAAAATCAAATTCAAAAATCTTTCCGGTTACAGGTTCTACAACCAGATATTCCCAGGCTGTGTAAGTAGTTGCGCCATCCGAAATTTTAGCTTCCACGCGATAGGTTCCCGGTTGGGTGCCTGGTTTCAATGAAACTTTCGCCTCGCTGTCGATAGCTTTTACTTCCGGGGTTTGTGCGTTTGTCTCGCCGACGAATGTGCCTGTCGCGGTCGAAAAAATAATCTTATTCCTGACATCATCAATTTCATCTGGCACTGTAGCCGTTACAATAACTATGGTGTTACCGTCAGCTTTCACGGTATCCGTGCTCAAACTAAGACAAATGACGTTACTTTCACAGGGCAGGTTGATGTCGTAACGCTCACAGGAAAGCGCAAATAGAATAGCGATGAAAATGATAAATAAGTTTTTCATTTTTCCCTGAAAGGTTAAATGTTTACAATTCTCCCAAACAAACCAGTATCCGTTTTAAATGACCTTGTGAATCCGGATTTTTCTTCTGCAATAAAAGCCCGACTATCACATTTTCAGCCGGGGAGTTCAAAACCCTGATCTCGATGTTTTTTGATACTGGCTGGAAAGTTCCGTCTATCGATGCTTTAAAATGAATCTCCTTTGTCGTCTGATTTCCGTCAAACAAAAATATGCCGTTATTATCTCCAATTCGCAAGGCAAACTCGGCAGTAACGGCGCCGTTGTCGGATTTTGCGTCAAAAGTAATATTGCCGGGATTTACTCCCTGCTTTATGAACTGAGGGGAATCAGATACAGATTCCATTGAAACAGCCAGTGATTTTATGGAAACAAACATATTTAATAGCGTTTATTTACTTTTTATTAAAAGCTTCTTTGAAACTCGGCGTCACGCTGAAATCTATAGCCAGCGAGGCAAAAGGCGCTACCCGCGGATTGTATTTCGAAACAACGGGGCTCGGAATGTCATAGTAAAACAGTCCTCCAAAATTAATTTTTACACCTGGCACTATCCTGATACCCAATCCGAGCAGTACCGCCTGGTTGTTGCTCACTATGCCTTTCCTTTCCTGATTCTGGATATCGCCGGTAACCGTAATCCCTACACCGACTGATATTTTTGTGAGCAACCAGTCCAATCCCGTATACTGTTTGGGAGGAATGGATTCGTTTATCGGCCGAAAATAAATACTGGCCGAGGCTTGTGAAAAATGGGTTATGCCATCGGCATAACCATACCCCAAATCGGCAAAAATATATTTTCTGGAATTCTGTACCGCATCGGCGAGATACGATTGACTTATACCTGAATAGTATTCAGTATATGCCAATATTATATTTTTAATCAGCGACTCCAGCAGATTTTCCTGATGCTCAATAAAAGAATCAAACTCCTCAATAATGCCAGGTTTAAAATTGTCATTAAACAAAGTTTCATTACCGCTTGATTGAGCCGCTTTCTGAAAATCTGCTAATATTTCATTATAATGATCCGAACCTTTTGTCAGCCGGGTATAGTCGATCCGGGCGAACAAGGGCTCGAAGTCAATTTTGTTAGCCGGGGGAATACGCCTGTTGAATCCGGCAGCAGATGTTTTTATATTTTCAATAGTTACACGCATTTCGCCGAGCGCCAGCAGAATATTGGCCGACCGAAGCAATTCTCCCATTTCTACCGGCGGCAGGTCAACCAGATGCAGCCTTTCATCCAATTGGGCGAGCGCAGCCTGGGTTTCCACCACGAATGCAGGCTTGAATATATTGGAGATAAAAGAATAATCAAGATTTTCGGGAGCAAGAGGAGAGTTTACCAAGGTTTTAATCAGGCTCTTTATCTTCGGGTTGTTCAGTAAAGCCGCCGTAATTTTAGTTTTTTGCCCGGCGTCGGGTTTTGTAATTTTGCTGGTAATAATCTCTATGAAGTACGATTCATTAGGCTGTAGCTTGGCTGCAAAATCAATCCTTGGTCGTGTGTTACCGGAAGTGTTTTGAGGAATGAGCTTCGTCATGCCATATACCGGGGGAGAAATCAAAGGATGCCGGAGCAAAGTTTCCTTCGAAAATACGATCCGGCTGGACAGGCGTTCGTATTCGGCCAGTTTTTTTCCTTTTAGATTTCCTTTCAACCTTTTCCTTTCATACGCGGCAAATTTCTGCTGGAGCCGGGCCAACTTTTTTTGTACTTTTTGCACCTTCGTTGTATTCCATATCTTCATCTCTATCACTTCCGTACCGTCGGGGACTCCTTCAAATTCGACGGAAAAATTCTCATCAAAGGGAAATTTATGATCGAAATTTCCGGTAGCGAACGAATACTTGATGTTTTGGCCTGAAAGGAAAACGGGCAGGCATAAAAACAAGATATACAGAATGATTGCATTTTTTTTTGACATCCGATTATCTGGTAGCAAGGTGAATAGTTTCTGACGGATTTTGGACTGCAAGAGACGAGATGTCATGTTTTGACATCTCGTCTTACCCGGAAAAGGCTAAGGGGCTAGCATTGGAACGAGGATTTATTAGCCGCTACCGCTTCTCGGATTTTTGCCGCGGGAGCCACTGTTCATTTGGTTTTCCTGTTCAAATCTCTACACATTTTTAGGTAAACCAAACCGGGAATGTACAAACAGACGGTTTGAGTGTACAAACCCTGATTGTCAGAAAGCCGGCAACGTTATATCCACCCTCGTTCCGGCAGGCAGGCCGTTGTCGTCGAGCAAATCGGTGTACCTGATAGAACACAATTCCTGTTGTTTGGGAAAAAGGATTTGCAAGCGTTCGGACACGATCTGCAGAGCCCTCGACTTGTGCGTTTGTCCTTTTTGCAGGGCTATTTCGGCTGCTTTTCCGCGTCCCACCCCGTCATCGGTCACCGTGCATTTCAGCATGCCGTTTTCCGCGTGGATGCCGATCCGGACTGTGCCCGGGCCTTCCTTGTGTGCCAGCCCATGCCAAATGGCATTTTCTACAAACGGCTGAAGCATCATGCCGGGGATTTGGGTTTCGTACGGATCGAGCGATTCATCGATGTCGATACTATAGTGAAAAGGCGCTTTAAAACGCTGCGATTCCACCTTGAGATAGAGTTCCAGCAGTTCTTTTTCCTTTTCCAGCGCATGTGTCGTATGGCGGCTGTTTTCCAGGATCATTCGCATCAACCGGGAGAAACGGCCCAGGTATTCGCTGGCTTTCTGACGGTCGTTTTTCAATATATAACTGTTGATCGACTGGAGGCTGTTGAAAATAAAATGAGGGTTCATCTGAGCCGCCAGCGCTGCCATTTTGTTTTCCGCTATACGCCGTTTTAGTTGTTCCGTTTTTCTGACCAGGTTTATCCTGTACCTGACAATACCAAGGAACAATGCAAGTAATGTTATCCCTGCGCCGCCCCGGAACCACCAGGTTTGCCAGAATGGCGGTAAAATCCTGATGGTTAAGCGGCGCGGGGTTTCATTCCAAACACCGTCGCTGTTGGCGCCATGAATACTAAAAATGTATTCGCCCGGGGGCAGATTCGGATAACGGGCAAATCCGGGCGCTCCCCTTTCCAGGGTCACCCATGTTTTATCTATTCTTTCCATTTTATACCGGAGCGCAGTACCGCCAGGGTCAGCATAGTCGACGGCAACAAAGGAAAAGGACAAAGTATTGTCTTTGTAATCGCGCACCAGTTTTCGAACCAGGTTCGGATTGAATGTTCCGGTCTCCGAACAGATAATTCTGTCGGGCATGGTATCGTTCACTTTTATTTCCGTGATCAGTATCCCGGCCGGAGTGTTTAAACTTCCGGGCGCCCTTGCCGGCACCACCGTAATTCCGGCTGCGCCACCGAACCACATTGCTCCGTCGCGCCGTTTCAGGGCAGCAAACTTGTCGAACTGAACGGACTGCATGCCATCGGCCATCCGGTAATTCCGGAAAGATTTGTTGTCCAAAGAAAAGGACGTCAGGCCGCCGGCAGTTCCGAGCCAGAGATTACCGGAATTGTCGGCTGCTATGCTGAGGACGTTGTTGTCGGCCAGGCCGTCTTTTTGGGTAAAATACAACAACGATTTACCGGGTTGACGAATGTCCGTTTTGACCAGTCCGTAAGCCGTTGCGATCCAGAGGGTTTGCCCGTCCGGATCTTCGTAATAAGCATTCACCGCCCCGTTGACCGGCAAGGTGCCTGTCAGATGCAGGGAATCGCCGTTGCAGGCAAAGAGATCGACGGCAGATTCGTTGCGGCAGATATATATCTGATGTTTTTTATCTTCATAAACGGAAGTAAAGCCCGAGTAGCCGCTGCGCGCGACATTACGGATACGCCACCCGCGGTTTTTCTTATCGATACTGAAAATCCCGTTTATGAGAGTAGTGCCCAGTAACTGGCCGCAACGGAGGGAATACAGATACAAAAAATCAATTTTTTCCGTGCCGGGAATTACTTCGCACGGGCTGCCCGATCCCGGGCACCGGAACACTCCACCGGTTGTAGCCGCCCAAATGGCGCCATCGGGGTGTTTTAAAATATAATTGACCCCCGAGGCGTTTGGCGGCAGCGTTATCTTTTCGAGCAGGTTTCCATTTTTATCGATCCGCATGATCCCGCCTCTGTAATTACTCCAGATACTGCCGTCGGGATTTTCAATAAAATTCCGGGAGACCAGCCTGTTATTCCGGATAAAAGGGGGGTCCGGGAAGGCGTCAAATTTTTTCTTATGCAAGCTGGCATAAATCACGCCATGGAAGGGTACGGTGATCCAGACAACGCCCGTCCGGTCCAGGTAGATATTCCGCAGATCGGTTATGACAGGCGCATTGTGTTCTTTTACCGGTCGCAACTGAATGGGCGTATATTGTCCGCTTCCCTTTTCAAAACGGAACAAGCCCTGTCCTAAAAACGTGGTTAAAAAATATCTGTCGCCGTCCGGCACAAAATAGGAGTAGCCTTTAAACCGGAAGGGGAATATCCGGATAGTTTCCGTATTGAACAATTGCCATTTCGCCAGCCCCTCCCCGGTAGACAGCCAAATATTGTCCTTGTTTTCGAAGTATAACTGAAAGACACCCAAAACGGGCAGTTTTCGATCGGGGCTGTCGAAAAAGGCATGTTTACCGGTCAGCCGGCCGTTTTCGATGCCGAAACATTCTATGCCGGCCTGTTTTTCATTGGTGAAAGTAAAAATATATTGTACAGAACTATCTTTCCCAAGACCAGCCTGTCCGTGAAAATGAAATGTCGTGAACAGTGGTTTGGCAAGAAAAAAGGATTTATCTGTTTTATCCGGGTCGAGGATATTGATCCGGTAGATGCCGTTGCCTGCCCGGAACCATAAGAGGCTGTCCTGTTCGAGATGGATCACGTAATAATCTTCCTTTACAGGAGCGCCCGTGCTGTCGGTGATAAAATAATGGCGAAAATTATCATGCTGACGATCATAACAATGCACGGCCTCATAAGTACAGAACCAAAGATTGCGATATTGGTCTTCGAAAAAGCGGCTTTGAATATTTTCGCCGAACAGCGCGGCGCTGTCCCTGAAATCGGAGCGGTATCGTTTTACCTGTGTCCCGTTGAAGCGGTTCAGTCCCGCGCTGGAACCGATCCATGAAAAACCTTCCGAATCGACGTAAACATAAAAGTTGAAATCCTGGGAGGACAGGCCTTCTGCCGTGCCGGTTTTATGGTACCATAGCACGTTCGTCGTTTGAGCAATCAAACGGGCCACGCCAATCTGCAACGCGATCAGGAGTATTTGGGTAATTATTTTCAAAATTACAGGAATTTAAAACCGGTTATTTTTCAGACGGTTGGAGCTGCACTTCCGTTCCCGCGATAAAATGCAGCATCGCCGGGCTTTCCGGCGCTCTTTGATGTGGCATATCGCCCGGATTTTGATCCTGCTTGAGAAATATTTCCGTTCCGGGTAAAAATGGCATGCTGTCCGGAGGGCTTGCGGCGGCCCTGTTGGTTTTAGCCGGCGCCAGTTTGCGGAAAAACGAAATGGATGGGGTGAAAAAATAGATTCCACCCAGAAAATCCACTATCGTTTCAGGCACTGTTATTTTGAAGGATTTGGCCTGGCGCGCATTTTGGTGTTCATTCCAGGCAGTGGAAAATTGATAAGTGTCGCCGGCAGCGCTGAACAGGATGTCCTTTCCGGCATCGACATTTTTCGGTTCACCTTTTTCATCCTTATCCAATAGATGGGTATAACGGTTGAGCATCCAGTTGTTCAGGATAACTTCAAACTGGTCTTCAAGGCTTCTCTGAAAGGATAGAAACAACAGGCCTTTTTCTTTGCCGTCTTCATTATAGAATACGCCCCGGCGGGCGATGCGGACAGAACGGGTTTCCGGCGTCCGGGGATTGGCTTTCCGGATATGCGCATAGAAAGGGCAGCGGACGCCTTCCTCATCCGTTTCGGCGGCCCTGGCATTCTTCAGGCGAATCACCTCATTGTAATCAAAATGATTAGTCGGGTTGGCGCGGGGCGTATCTGAAAGGCTAAAAGGCGTGCCATCGGTAAACCGGCCTACAAGAGCCGCCCTGATAAAATCGCTGCCGGCGTTCATGCTGCCGGCCTGCGCCTTGGTTTTGATTTCCGATTCCAGCGCTTTTATCGCTTTATCATTGATACGCAGTTTCATAAAGGCGCCAAAGCTGCCACAACTGAATTTCTGGTTCCCGCCTTTGTCCAAAATCAGTACCAGGTCGAGTGGCGCAACATCCGTTTTTTTATACGCTTTTCGGTCTTTGCCAAGGGATGCATCCGGGAAAAATACCGGATTGCTGATACCTTCCTCAAAATGATAATCTTCATGTAACGGATTTTCTTTTGTTCCCATGGAAAGATAAAACCGCTTTCCAAATTTATTCAGATCGCCCATTAATTGTTTTTGATGGAGATTGAGTTGAATGTTTGTTTTTTTTCCTGGCGGTTCGTT
>CALEYM010000731.1 GCA_937926185.1 uncultured Bacteroidota bacterium
GTTTCAATGGCAAACGACCGGCCGTCGCCTGCTTGCGACGATTCAGGGGATTTACCGCGGCTACGGGGGGTATTAGCGTCGTTTTGCATCATATTCTTAAGGGCGTTAAGACATTTTGGGGTTGAGTGACTACATCCCAAAAACACATTTATTTCCCGAAATAAAAAGTAAACATAATATGATTTTGCAATCCACCAAATAGGCAGGTGATATTATAGTACCCCCAACCACCCCAATCTTAACAACCCCTGCCAAAAAAATTTCTTACCCCTCCACCAAATTTTTAGGCTCCCATACGGCATCCCGGAGCAATAATCCGCTTTGGTCGATATGCACATTGGAAAACCAGCCAAAGAGGTCGATGAAATAGTTCGTATGATATGCGTTGTGGAGACTTTGAAGAAAAATGAGAAAAATATCGAAGGGGTACTTCATCAGGGCGGTGAAAATCTCCCCGGCTTCGTTGTGGGCTTCCATGGATGAAATCCCCGAGGTATATTGTAAACCATGAATTAGTTCCAATGGCGGACTGACTATTAAGGGTGTTTCCAGCAGAGCATATTTACCAAACTTGAAGGCGTCTTCCAATCCGAGTTGGGGTATCATCACCTCGGTATTAATCGATATCAAAATCAAATCGAAAGACGTAAAATACCCACCCCAATAGCCCGCGTGATCCTGCGACTGCGACCATCGGAAAAAGTGAATATCTTCATACTTGCTGAAAATTTTCTGGACAAACGATACAAAAAAAGATTGTTCCGCCTCCCGGTTTTTCAGCACCTGCGGTTTGAACTCATGCCACTGGTCATCTGTGTACCGCCATGTAAGGGTATCAGGGGTGAATTTCTCCTTTTCTACCGAATGCAACAGACGTACCATGGCGTCCGAACGGTCTTCCCTTGACCGGTCGTGATCCGAGGCAATATCGAAAAGGGTGATGACCAGCTGCGTGTCGTTCATAATTTATACCTCATACTGCCAGGTTTTCAGCATGTATCTATGAGGTGGATAAAGGTTTAGAAAAAGCGCGATGCCCAAAACCTGACAGCGCGAAGTATGAATTACGAACGATGCCCTGGCTGAAAAAGTTCCGGTTTACCGACGCCGGAAGTTACCGGTAACGTGTTTTGCATTTTCCCGGGAGCGGCCGCGGTTTACCCCTTCACCACCCGCACCGTCGCCCCCACGCGCCCATCCTCCCAAAGCCGCACCCAATACACTCCTGCCGGCAGCGCACTCAAATCCACCGGCACAACGGTATCCGGTGTTTGGGGAATAACCTGTTGAATAACGCTTTGCCCGAAGGCATTCCAGAGGTGCAGCCGCGCGTCACCGCGCAACGGCGTTTCGAGGCGCAGGGTGAGCGGGCCGGAAGTGGGATTGGGCGAAACGGAGAACAAAGGCTTTCCGGCTACGGGCTCTCCCGAACCCACCAGCATCGGATCGTACCGGTACACCCCGCCGAAGTTATCCACCGATTTGGCAAACCACAAGCGGTTTTGGCTGTCCACAAAAAAGGCGTCCGGCTCGTCCTGGAGGGAATTTTGCCAGTTGGGCGGAATCAGTTCCGTCCACACGCCGCCGCGCAACACGGCCACCCGGGTCCCGGGCGTGCCGGGCGTTTCAGGGGCATAGCCCACGTACATGCCGCCGGCCCGGTCGAAGGCGACCCTTGCCACGAGATTCGAAGGCAACCCGGAATTGGTGCTGGTGAGCACCGTCCAGTTCTGACCGTCGTAGCGGGCCAGGCCGGCGTTGGTGGCGGTCCAAATGGCGCCGTCGGGCGCTTGCGCCAGGAAATTGACCCGGTTGCTGGGCAAACCTGAATTGTTTACGGTGATGGAGTCCCAGGTGGCGCCGTTGTAGCGAAATATTCCTTTATTGGCTATGGCCGTGGTAAACCAGGCGGCGCCATTCGCCTCGATGAGTATTTTCCTGGTGTAGGCAAGGGGCATGGGTGAATTGGCCAGCGTAAAAAACTGCCATTGCCCGTCGGCGCCGTAGCGCGCCAGGCCGGAGGAGACATTGGAACTCGCCCTGTGGAGTGAAAACCACCGGTCGCCATTGGGCGCCCCGGCTGAGGTCAGTACGAAATGGCCGGGGAAATGGGTGGCGCAGGTATCAAAAAGGGTCCATTCGCCGTCTGAATAGCGCAAAATCTGAGCGCTGTCCAGACCGAACCATATAGCGCCATCGGGATCGGCCTGTACGCTGTACACGTCGTTGGAGGAGGCGCCGCGGTCAACGGGGAAATATTGTTCCCAGGTATCGGCCGTTGTCAGGCGCGTAATATAGCGCCCGAACTCGGCGCCGAGCCATATACTGCCGTCGGCGCCTTCGGCGATGCCGTCGTACATGATGCCTCCCGGCGTTCCGGGTAAACCGGTAGATTGCCGGCTCCAGACCTGGCCATCGAATTGGGCCAGTTCGCAGGAGGTTTGTACCCAGATGCTGCCCGCGCCGTCTTCCGCGGGCGTTATCGTTCCGTTGGGCGCGCAACCGATCTCCCGGGCATAATAGTGCGTCCAGGCGCCCTGCTGCAATATGGAAACGGTCCTGGAGGTCGTCAAAATGAGCCGGCCGGCGCTGCCGGCCACCACTTTCCGCAAGAGCGGCGCCGGTGTGCCGAGGCCGATGCTGACAGCGGTGTAGCCCGTCCAGGCGCCGGCCTCCAATTTCGCGAGCCGGATCAGAGCATTGGAGTTAATCCCTCCGATAGCCCACAGGATGCCTTCCATTGTAACAGATACTGAAAAAATGTTATCCATAAGGGTTACACCGGAGTTGGCCGTGGTGTAGGACGTCCAGTTTGCGCCATCCTGAACGACGACCCCGCTGCCGGTGGTAGCAAAATACACCTTACCGTCGGGCCCGAATGCCGCGTCCCAGACGTTGTTGGACGGCAGTCCCGAATTCGACGTATTCAGCACCGACCAGGCGCCGTCGCTGAAAATGGCAACGCCGTTGTCGGTGGCCACGTACAGGCTGCTATCCAGGGCCGCTTTGAGGGCGCGAATGGCCGCGTTGGCCGGTAGCCCTGTTTGCGCCAGGCTCCAGGTTTGCGCATTGACGCCGTCGAAGCGGCTGATGCCGCCGGGGTGCTGCATCCACCAATGTCCCGCGGCATCGATAGCGAGCTGCCGGATGGTATCGGACGGCATGCCGGAATTATCCGTATTGAAATAGGAACGGTTGCCCAGGGTGTCGAAACGTATGATGCCGGCGCCGTTGGCGCCCGCGAGGATGGTGTTGCCCCGGGCTGCCAGGCTGTTCACGTCGGGCGGGGGAGTGAAGTAGGTCCAGGCGCCGCTTTGGGCGGTTAAGTGAGCGCAAGTCAGAAAAAGAACGAGGATAGGTAGGGTCAATCGCATAGGAGGTAGATATTGTTTATGATCAAAATTCCATTTACTTAAACGAGGGCGTCTCATGTGTAGATTTCTATGATAGCCCACCGTAGATTATTTTTTTTACCACGGAGGCACGGACACACGGAGAATAACACTCCGTGCCTCCGTGGTGAAAAATTTGCCGCGTTTTTCTCAAGGCGGACTTATGAAACGCCCTCGTAGTTCAAATCGAATGTATTAAGATTGATACGACGGGTAAATGAAGCAGCGTATCATTACTGAATGGTAATGTTATAAGTCACGTCCAAAGAGAATCCGAATGCCGGAACCCCGGCCTGGAAATGCAGGGTGTGTTGCCCGCGGGAAAGCGGTTTGAGTATCATCCAGTATCCGTCGCTGGCGCCGGCCTGTTCTTCGCCGGTGATGCAGGGGTCGAAACAATTGGTCAGGTCGGGATTGCCGGTGAAATAAAACAGACCGCTCGGAAAACGGTAGTTTTCTTCGTTGTTCAGCGCCACGCCGTCCAGCGTCACCTCAAGCCCTCCGGCCAGATCCACCAGTTCGGCGGCGCTTTCCGTCAAAAATTCTTCCAGCGACTGGCCGGGAGCAGGCCCGAAGTTCGGATCCGGGCACGGATGATCCATCAGCAGATTAATGATCGGGAAGAGGATTTTTTTGCCGTGCGGGATCGTGACGTTGCGGGTAACTGCGCCGCCGAAGGTTCCCGCCAGGAAGTACACCGGGCCGCTTTGGTTAATACCGGCATTGGCGCCCGTCGGATCGCCGATCGGATTGGTCGCGCAGGGGATGCCGGCTGCCCAGCGCCACCAGTCGGCTGTCCATTCGCTGTATGATTTTCCATTGACGTGGGCTGTCGGCGGGTAAACGGCTGAATTGGGGTTGCTTCTGTCTTCGGCCGCCAGGGCGGTATCCGCCTCGGTTTTGTTTTCTTTCTGGCAGGAGATAAGCCCGCTTACCATAGTCGCGATAAGGGCGGCGCCAAGGAGCAATAAAGTGTTCTTTTTCATAATTTGATTTTTTTGCAATAAGGCCTACTCTGTTGATGGATTTTCGGCATCTTCCCGGCAAAATGAAAAGATAGGCCGGCACTGACCGGATCTGTGACATTCTGACGGAAGCATAGTACCGCCAGGCGGGAATATCTTAACAGGCAACCGAAAAAGTTTTAAAGCTGCTCGCACACCACCTCCAAAAACCCCGCCCGCCAGCAAAACTCACTCCACCACCACAAACCCCGCCCAATAATACGGCTCGTACCCCTTGTCGCGCATTTCTTTCTGCGCGGCCTGCAGGGCCTGACGGACTGGCAGTTTCCCGGTCAGCCATTTTTGATAAAAAACGGTCATCAGTTCCTGGGTCTGGAGGTCGCTTACCTGCCACAGCGACATCACGAGGGTTTTGGCGCCGGCGATTTTAAAGGCCCGCTGCAGGCCGTACACGCCTTCGTTGCCTTCTATATGGCCCAGGCCGGTTTCGCAAGCGGACAGCACCACGAGTTCGGTG
>CALEYM010000732.1 GCA_937926185.1 uncultured Bacteroidota bacterium
TTGCCTGCCAGCATTTATTTCAAAAAGTGCTGAAAGCCAATAATTTGCCCGAAGGCATTTGCTCCGTCATCAACGGCGACTACAAGGTGGGTGAATATATGACCAAGGACGCCCGCGTACCGCTCATCAGCGCCACAGGCAGCACCCGCATGGGCAAAATCGTGGGCAAAGCCGTGGCCGAACGCCTGGGCCGCAGCCTGCTCGAACTCGGCGGCAACAACGCCATTATCATCACGCCTTCCGCCGACCTGAAGATTGTGCTTACCGGGGCAGTATTCGGCGCAGTGGGCACAGCCGGACAACGTTGCACCACCACCCGCCGGCTGATCATACACGAGAGCTTGTACAACGATGTAAAAAATGCGCTGGCTAACGCCTATAAACAACTCCGCATCGGCGACCCGCTCGATCCGAACAACCATGTGGGACCTTTAATTGACAAAGCAGCCGTGGAAAACTACCTGTACGCGATCTCGGAGATTAAAAAAGCCGGCGGCAAGTTCGTAGTGGATGGCGGGGTGCTGAGCGGCGCCGGTTATGAAAGCGGGTGCTATGTAAAGCCCTGTATTGCCGAGGCGCAAAACGACTGGGCCATCGTTCAGCATGAAACCTTTGCGCCGATACTTTACCTGCTGAAATACAAGACTATTGAAGAGGCTATTGCCATTCAAAACGGCGTACCGCAGGGTTTGTCTTCCGCGATTATGACCAACAATCTGCGCGAGGCCGAGTTGTTCCTTTCGTCCGGTGGCTCCGATTGCGGTATTGCCAACGTCAATATCGGCACTTCGGGCGCCGAGATCGGCGGAGCCTTCGGTGGGGAAAAGGAAACCGGCGGCGGACGCGAATCGGGCTCCGACGCGTGGAAAGCGTATATGCGGCGGCAGACGAATACGATCAACTATTCAACCACGGTTCCGCTGGCGCAGGGGATCAAATTCGATCTGTAACGCCGTCTGACAGACGGCGTGGAGGTAATAAAACGTCTGCCAGACGGCGGGAGATTTGATCAGATCTGACTTTCACGCCGTCTGGCAGACGGCGTTACGACGGCGCGACGAAATACATCTCCGCATCCCCATTGTTCTTGATAGGTATCTTCCCCCTGTACTCGCAGGAAAAATGGTCTTTTACGAGCAAATAAGTGCTGCCGCTGATATTAATGCGGTTAGGCGCCCCGGCATCTTCCATGCGCGCGGCGATATTTACGGTGTCGCCCCATATATCGTAAGCAAACTTGGTCGTGCCAACAATACCGCCCACCACCGGGCCGGTGTGTATGCCGATGCGCGCCTCGTACACCGGCAAGCCTTGGCCGCCGCGCTCCAGTTGCCATTTGGCCAGGAATTTCTGCATGCCAATGGCTGCCTCCACCATACGTATGGCATGGTCAGATTGGGTGTGCGGGATACCGCCTACGCACATATAAGCATCGCCGATGGTCTTGACGCGTTCCAGTCCCAGCCGCATGATGATCCGGTCGAATTTGCCGAAACAATGGTTCAGGTCGGAGATCAGTTGTTCCGGCGGTAGTATCCGGCAAATGCCGGAAAAATCTTTAAAATCGGCGAACAAAACGGTCACCTGTTCAAAGTAGTGGGGCTTTACATAGCCCTGTTCCTTCAGTTCGTCGGCAACGGGCGCCGGCAGGATATTGAGCAACAGGTTTTCCGAGCGTTGTTTTTCCTGCTCAATCACGCGTTTTTGTTCTTTCAGCAGTTTTTCATTGGTAAATTGCCGGATGCGCAAATTGTGTTGAAAGGTGGAAAAAACGAAAGTCGGCAGTTGCAACCCCAAACACTCTAAAATCTTGATCACCGACCCGGTAATTCCGTTGTGATCGATCAGCAGGATGGCCACTACCATGGCAAAAAAGGAAAAGAGGTTCAGGTTGATCCGGTCTTTGTGCGACAAGCCAAGGAACAAATTGCAAATGAGCACATAAATGGCATAGAGAATCATAGTGCCCCGGTCCAGTATGCCAAGTACGGTCATTGGCAGGAGGGTGAATGCCAGCACATCCAGCGTAATGCGGCTTAGCCTGCGGCCATGCTTGTAGGAGCCTTCGTGGATTTTTATCCGGTCTTTCCGGAACAGGAGAAAAGGGGCCAGGAACAGGATAAAACTGCAATGATTGAAAAATAACCAGACATGTACCGGATCATTCCACAATTCGTTATTGACGTGACGCAAGTAGTCGAGTAGCAGGAGCACCAGCAGAAAAAACAACCCCAGCCAGGCAATCACGTACGATTTTTTGGCATTTTCCAGGTTAAGTTCCTGCAAAAACTCCGCCCGGTATTCCGGATCGATTTGTTTAAAAAGCGTTTTGTCGAAAACTTCTCTCATGGGTTCGTGGTTTTCCGGTCGCCCCGAAGGTACTGCTTGCTCAACATTCCATATACACAGTCGCGGTTTCTTTGAATATTCCGAACTTTACAGCAGTGCCGACATATCAAAAATTTATACCTTCAAATAATATTGACGATGAAGACCAATTGCTTCTTTTTCGTAAAAAACCGGACGTTCGCCCTATTGCTCTTTGTATTTTTCCAGCCGGTGATCTTTCAGGGGCTTAATGTGCCTGCATTGCCCGCTTTAACGCCTGTGCCTGTTGCGAAGTATATTTTTTATTGGGGAACGGCGCAATGCGATCTGACGGAGGTCAATGGGTACAAAGGCGAATTACAGGTCACTCCCGAGGCCTTCAGGCAAATGTTGCTCAGCACACCCCGGCTTTGGAACGGCAAAACACTCGTGCCGGACTTTTCATTCCAATTTGAAGGGAAGCAGGTAAGCACGGCTGATTATGCCGCTCAAATCGCCTGGTTAGACACCGGTTTTGGGCAAAATGTC
>CALEYM010000733.1 GCA_937926185.1 uncultured Bacteroidota bacterium
CAGCACCGTCAAAAAACACAAAGGAAAGAAAGGCTTTACCTCCCGAGGTAATCGTCTTGCCGGTTGTGTGCGCCATGAAATGCACCTCACCAGAGAAAGAAAGTACCATGTCGGGTACGAACTTCAGGGAGCCAAAAATGAACAGCTTATTTTGACCTCCCCCGGACAAGACGGGAGAGTTGAGCACGCCAGTCCAATCCATGTCTTGGCAAAAAGCAATCGGCACATTGATATTTACTTGTTCGCCCAGCTGAGTGAAACCTGAGTTTTGGTCAAAGAACACATTGTCGAATGGGGTGGGAATGCATTCACCACCGGATCCGCCGCTCACTAGCGACCAGTGGGCAGAATCGTTCCAATCGCCACCACCTCCAACCCAGTACAGGCTCCGAGGCGCACCCGGAAGGAAAGTCCAGCCAGCATTGTTCCCCAAATCAGCGCTATTGGCGGCACTGAATGTCGCCCCACCTATCGCATGGATATCCTGCAAAACCACATAACTCAGCGCTACCGTACCGGTTGTTTTTTCAATTTGAGCCGCGTTACCCGTCGATAGCGAAACGATAGTTAGAAAATCCATACAAGAGCCGTTACCATTGAAGGTTCCGCCAGAGTTGATAGATTGGGTGCTCCCACCGGCCAACTCGTACACTTGGCCAGTGGTTAAAGTCAGGATATCGTAGTAGTTATTTCCGTAAATCTTTGCCCCTTTTAGAAAAGTTGCTGAATGGAAGTTGTTATTGCCATAGATTTGGGTTGGCACATCGCAGACTAAATTGTAATAAGTATGATTGCCAGATTCGAAGTAGTGGCCGTATGAAACGCCTATCCCTTTCATATGGATTGTGGACGTGCCTGCATCAAAATTAAATGGTCCCGCTCCTATTAGAAAATCAGTAAAACCGCTGCCTGTTGTACCAATGAATATGTTCGAACTGCCAAAGTGCAGGGTTCTAGTGGGCGAACCGGAGGATATGAATTGAGTTTCAACCGTCATATCTTGCCCGTTTGTGTATAAAGCCCCTTCACTGTGCTGCAAATAGTAATTGACTTGGAAAGCGTCAAGTAATGTCCAGCTCCCTCCAGCACCGTCAAAAAACACAAAGGAAAGAAAGGCTTTACCTCCCGAGGTAATCGTATGCCCTCCCTGAAACGCCCTAAAATGCACCTCCCCCATCACCTTCCACTCCATCCCCGAAATCAACGTCAATGACCCATAAATCCAAACCTGCTTATCTGCTGGCCCTTCAAACACCGGCATATTCCCCGCTCCTGTCCAATCCATATCCATGCAATAAATGATCGTCGGGTCAATCGTCACCGTCCCGCCGGCTGGAAAGGAATTAGCATCGAAATGCACATTGTCCATCGACTGCGGCACCTGGTCATGAAAAACATTGCCACCGGAGGAAGTGGCCCAGTGATTATTGTGATCACTCCACATCCCGCTGCCGCCTACCCAATAATAATCGAGCGCATGGGCAGAAATTGAAACACCGGCAATAAAAACGGCAAGGAAAAAAATGCGAAGGTGCAAAAGGGAAATAGAGGAACACGGGCGAGTAGCCCCGCAAGCGGAAAGACTTTTCATGACGGATGCAGATTAAATTTTAGAAGGATGAAACAGCGTTCACCGGGGTTACGAACTCCTTCTTGCCTTCTCCAGCGCTGCAAGCGCGTATGATCTGAAAACGGTTTTGTCAGCGGTTTGCCTGAATCCGGAGGAAGGGATTTATGGTATTACCGGTAAAATTAATGGGAAAACTTTGGTTGGGCCAAACCGTTGGTCTAAAACTTGGGCTTGTACAATTTGAGTCCTTTGATAAACTCAAAATCCGAACGGTTCAAGGTGAATAACTCCACGTTATGGCAGACAGCAGTGGCTGCAACCAGTGCGTCCGGAATGCTGATTCCTTCCTCGCGGTAACCCAACATATACTGTATGAACAGGTTAGAAATTTCTTTATCCAAATGAAACAAGTTGAACTTTCGGATCAGTTCTTTCGTCTTGGCCGTTTCGCGTTTGCGCATGCCAAAATAAATTTCAGCCACAGCGACGACAGGCATGGCCAACCGGTCAAAGCCGAGGTGGTCCAACTCCTGAATAATCCGATCATTTTCATGGAATAGCTCGATGAAAATATTCGTATCGCAGAGGATTATTTTTTTCGCTGCCATGCCCGTTTTCTGAGTTTCTTGGCGTCAATTTTCTTACGACTCTTCCAAATGCCGGCAAAATCTGATGGTTTTTCACCAGGTGCGTAATCGCCACGTACCATTCCATTTATGGGGGCATGTGGTATAGGGGAGGTATCCGTGTCGCTTTGCTCAACGGCCTCCACATAATCAATAGTTTTAAGAAAGTCCGCTAACCTTTGGGCAGCTTTTTCGGACTTGATTTTTACAACGAGCGTTTCCATCGCATTTAAATTGTCCACAAATATAAGGCTATTTTAGCATAAAATTTAGACGTTGCCCTCCTAACTCCGTTTCATCTCCTCCACTTCCTTCTGCAACTCAAATACCTGCTTCAACAACTCCACCTTCTCCTGATTCAGCGCACTGATCGTCTCGTGCGCCTCAATGAGCTTCGTCTGCAACTCGATGATCTTGTTGCGAAACTCTTCCTTCCCCTCCACCGCGGCGGAAAGGATTTCCTCCGGCTTCACTTTTACGAAGGCGCCGAAGTAGCCCTTCTCGATGTTCATATATTGATATAGTGCAGCCGTAACTTTTTCAAAACGTTTTCGGGAAGTGCCCTTTTCCGCCAGCACGATATCCGACTGGAATATCTCCTCCCCTCTCTTGAAGCCGTTGGGAAAATCCGGCTCCATCTTCTCATGCAGCACCTGGGCCAGGTCGCGGGTACTCAATCCCATGTCGGCTTCACGCCACTGTTTAAGTTTTTCGTGTGCTTTCATCGAAAAAAATCTTTTAAAGCTTGACAAATCCAAAATGCCGCTTACATTTGCAGCATCGAAGTTTAATCGAAAGTTTATCACTTGGTTTTTAGAATTAACATCAGATCATGACCGAACACGAAATCTTATCGCACTACCTCAACACCATTTACGACTCGCAAAGCGAGATGTGCAAAGCGCTGGGTCTCGACAAAAAGTCGCAGCCCCGGTTCAGCCAGGCCTTCAAGGGGGAGAAACACTCCTTCGCACTGATCCTCCGGATTTGTGAGGAGAAGCGGGTAATATCCAGGTTTTTCTTGCAGGGAATAGCACAAATATTCAAAAAAAAGGATGAAGAAATAATCGCATTGCGAAAAAAACTAATCGAAAAGAATTGTGAAGTAGATCGAATAGCATCTCTCTTCCAGGCTTTCATGTCAAAATTTCAATCCGATGATCACGCTGAGCCAGCAAGAAATACAGCACATTGAAGACCAGTTTGCAGCGGCTATGTTCAAGGCCTACGAGAAAGTGCAGGGAAGTATTACGCACGGGCCGCATTGGGTGAGCCATTCCGACGCCATCGAAAAGATGGGTTGGCCGGAAATTCTGCTCAAAAAGGGCGTAAAAAACGGCCACCTCAATCCCATCAAGTTTCAGGGCAAAGGCGGCACCCAATACGACGTGCAGGAACTCAGCGCGTACAAAGAATGGCTCATGGCCGAACGCCGCGCCAACCGGCTCCACCCGGATTATCTCACCAACACCTTGGCACAATCAACACCTGACAATTATGTATTTCCTGACCATTCTCAAAAAGGACGCCCGGAGAATCGGCTACCTGGTCGCCGAAAGTCCGTTTCGCGATAGCAAAGAACAAGACGAGCATATCGACATCCGCTTAGACCCGTCCACGGAGGAAGAAGCGGTGCTCGAAGCCACGAGGTTCGTCGAACGACACAACCTGACCTATTGGGAAGTGCACCGCGTCACACAGGTCGCGGGCTGCCACATCACCAACGGCGATTGGGAATAATTTTTTTGCCCCACCAGTTGCAAATGCGGGGCATACACACGACCAACAGCAAAACGCTCATACCGGTGGTCCCGGCTTTAGTCGGGGCCGCCACTTTCCTCCATACATCATGGCGACATCCACTGCGAGCATCCGCCCCACCACTCCGCCGGCTTCGGCGGCCAACTGGGAGCAGGAAC
>CALEYM010000734.1 GCA_937926185.1 uncultured Bacteroidota bacterium
AGTCGCTTTAATATTGATTTAAAATCTCTTTTTCCAGTTCTGGTTCAAATTTTAAGCGCCAGTTGCCAAAAACATATTTCGCTTTCATGATTGAGCCCGTTTATCTTTCAGATAATTAAGACATGAAGTTTCGGCTGGTTTTCCCGGCTTTCCGTTTTTGAATGTATCTCGCGGATCTTCGCCGGCAATTTATATCCGGCTCGCCGCCAATTTTTCAGCATTGCGAAGTTACAATATTAAGCATAAGTGTTGTTTTTTCCGCCGCTTATTGAACGTTTGCAGCCATTGCGTGTAAACAGGAGTATCTTGGTTCACCAAATCCACCCGTGCTTATGCGACACGTCATTGTTGCCCTGTTTTTACCCTTTTTCATTTCGACCTCAACGGCCGGCTCCTTCGTCACGGAACCCTCCTACGAATCCCGTATCCGCGAAGCCGAACTGGCCGGCAACCGCGAACAGGTAGCCGCCCTCTGCCGCGAATGGTATGCCAGCGGCGACTACTCGACCGGCGTGCTCAACTGGAATTACAACGCCCTTATGTCGGTAGATGACAACGCGGTGTTGTTCACGCACACCGACAGCGACACCTACCCGGCCCTGATGCTGCAATACGCCCTTCAGATACGGCCCGACGTCACCATCCTGAACGTTCAGTTGTTCGAAAACCCGCAATACCGCGATTTTATCGTACGCACCCGCCGGCTCGATTGGGTAAAACCCGGCGCCACGTTACCTGAATTTATCCGCCAACTGGCCGCGAGCCCGATCCCCGCCGGCCATCCGACGGTACCTACCTACCTCGGGATCATGAGCGACCGGGAATTCCTGCGCACCGACCGGGCCAACATGTACCTCACCGGACTCACCCTGAAATACAGCGACCGGCCTTTCGACAATATCGCGGTACTCCGGCACAATTTTGAACACCGCTTTCGTACCGACTACCTGGAGTTCAGTCTCATACAGGAAAAGGAGCCCGAAACAGTAGCCCGCATGAACCTCAATTATATTCCAGCCCTCCTGCTACTGCACCGCCACTACCGGGCCGGCGGCGATTTGGCCAAAGCAGCGCGCATCGAAAACCTCGCCCTGCGCATCGGCCGGGCCGGCCACCGCGAAAACGACGTCCGGCTGGCATTCGGGCTGGATACGCCGCCTGCTGCCGGCAAACCGGCAGTATCGGCCATTACGGTAAAATCGCTGGAAAAACCGATGAAAAGGGTAGGGGAGAAGTTATATGCCGGCGAAACCGAAGTGACCAACAGCCAGTACGAACTGTTTTTGGCCGACCTGCTGAACAACCGCGACTTCGACCACCTCGAACTTTGCCGGATTGAAAAAACCGACTGGCGCAGCCTGCTGCCCGAAGCCCTCCGCCACCTTCCCGACGCCCTGCTGTTCAAAAACGGCCACCCCGACGGGCCCGACATGCCCGTACAAAACATCCGCTTTGAAGCAGCCCAACACTACTGCGACTGGATCACGCAGGTGTATAACGCCGCCCAGGGCAGGAAAAAATTCAAAAAGGTGCGATTCCGGCTTCCGAGCCCCGAAGAGTGGAGCCTGGCGGCAGCGGCGGGCCGGAAAGACGTGCCCTACCCCTGGGGCGGGTATTTTATCCGCAACTCCAAAGGTTGCTATCTGCTCAACATTAATGCCACTGAGCCCTGCGGCGACTGCCCCGACGACAAAGACAGCGGCGCCAACGACGGCGGTTTTTTTACCGTGCCAGGCGCTTCGTATTTTCCCAACGACTTTGGCCTGTACTGCATGAGCGGCAACGTGGCCGAAATGACCGGTACGCCGGGCGTCAGCATGGGCGGCAGTTTTCAGGACATTCCCTACTACGCCCAGATACAAACCCAGGGCAAATATTCGGGCCCCGGCCCAACCCTGGGTTTCCGGGTATTCATGGAAGTCATCGAAGAATAAAGCGCCGGCCGTGTGGACTTTTTTTAAAACCGACTACCGCGACTTGCCCGACGCCGCGCTGATGCAGGCCATCGCGCGGCGTCAGGAACGCGCATTTGCCGAGCTGTACGACCGCTACAGCCGGCCAATGCACCGCTATTTTTTCCGGATGCTGGGCCGCGATGCCGCCCGGGCCGACGATTTTACCCAGGAACTGTTTTTAAAAATTATCGAAAAACCGCACCTGTACGACCCCGAGCGGTCTTTCCGCACGTGGTTGTACGCCCTGGCTGCCAATATGTGCAAAAACGAATACCGCCGGAAAAAACCGTCCGCGACCGGCTTGCCCGGGGCCAACGAAGCGGAAGCGCCCGGCCCCGGCTTGCCCGAACAGCTCGACAGGGAATTGTTTGAATCGAGCCTGCGGCTGGCCATCGATACACTGGCAGAACCGCAGCGGCAGTGTTTTGTGCTGCGCTACCAGGAGGAATTGAGTGTGGCCGAAATAGCCGCCATGCTCCGGTGCCCCGAAGGCACAGTTAAGTCGCGGCTGCACTATGCCCTTCAAAAAATTTCCGAACGCCTCGGCGTTTTCAAGGATTGATCATGAACGAACGGATTGAAAATCTCGCACTCGAAAAGTCTTTTGAGCAACTCGGCGAAGCCGAACGCGCCGAAGTACTGGCCCTGCTCTCGCCGGAAGCCTATAATCAACTGCATGCCCTGCTGTGCGCCGCTCCGGCGCTCGACCCGGGCCCCGGCCCGGATGCGATCCTGCGCGCGCGCCTGCTTACGTACATGGCCGGCGCCGCCGTAGCAGCCAAAGGCAGGCCTTTTAGTATCCCGTGGTGGCAGGCCGCGGCGGCGGTGGTATTGGCGGTAGCGGCAACCCTGTTTTTTCAAAAACCTGTCGTACAGGAAATTCCCGCGGCAGTCGTGCAGCGGCGGGTGGATACGGTGTATATAGAAAAGCCGCTGTGGCGCGAAAAAGTAGTGTATCGCTACCGCACTGTTCCGGTAGCGCAGGCGCCCGTGAATCCAGCCGACAGTGCACGGGCGCTTATTACGCCGGGCGCTTCCCTGGAAACGGAACCGGGGCTGATGCAGTTTTTTGTGCAGGT
>CALEYM010000735.1 GCA_937926185.1 uncultured Bacteroidota bacterium
ATGAGGGTTTATGAGGGTTTATGAGGGTTTATGAGGGTTTATGAGGGTTTATTATTTCTACTTTGTCAAATTAAAGAAAACAGTAAGCTTAGGCAGCGTGTCATGCTGAGCGCAGCGAAGCATCCGGTGAAAAAATGGGGGCAACGCATCAAATAATTATGGTTCGGATGCTTCGCTGCGCTCAGCATGACAAGCGCAAGGCAGGGTTTATGCATATTTTTTTAACTTGACAAAGTAGAGTTATAAACCTTCATAAACCTTCATAAACGCTCATTGCACCGTCGGTTCCGCACCTGTACTGAACTTCAGCGGGAGATTGGAGCCGGCGGGCGATACGCGCATGTAACCCTGCATTTCCTGGTGAAGGGCCGAGCAGAAGTCGGTGCAATAGAAGGGCACTACACCGGGTTTTAACGGTTTCCACACCAGGGTTTGGGTTTCGCCCGGCATGATGAGGATTTCGGCGGTTGTGGCGCCTTTTATGGCAAAGCCGTGCGGGACATCCCAGTCCTGTTCGAGGTTGGTGATGTGGAAATACACTTCGTCGCCCACGCGTACGCCTTCGATGTTGTCGGGCGTCAGGTGCGAGCGTATGGCGGTCATGTAGACGTGCACTTTGTTGCCTTCGCGCGTCACCTTGGCCTGGCCCTCGCCTTTGGCTGCATACGGGTGATTGTTTTCTTCGATCTTGTAAAACTTGACGGAATTCTTCTGGATCAGGTCAGCGGGAATGGCATTGGCATAGTGCGGCTCGCCGACCGTCGGGAAGTCGAGCAGCAGTTTCATTTTGTCGCCGCTGATGTCATACAATTGGGCCGATTGCGCCAGTTCGGGGCCGGTGGGCAGGTAACGGTCTTTGGTGATCTTGTTGTAGGCGATCACATATTTGCCCCAGGGCTTTTTCGTGTCGCCGCCGGGTACGCATAGGTGACCGATAGAGTAGTAGGTCGGTACGCGGTCGAGCACTTGCAGGCTTTCCACGTTCCATTTTACGATTTCGGACGATACGAAGAAGGAGGTGTAGGCATTGCCGTTGGCGTCGAACTCGGTGTGCAGGGGGCCTAAGCCCGGTTTTTGTACTTCGCCATGCAGCACAGCGTCGTATTTCAGCACGGGTATGCCGTCGTATTCGCCTTCGTAGTTTTTATCGGCAATGGCCTTTTGCATTTTGGCAAAGGAGAATACCGGGATGACGGCGGCCAGTTTGCCCGAACCCACGAAGTATTCGCCGGTGGGGTTCACGTCGCAGCCGTGCGGGCTTTTCGGACACGGAATAAGATAAACAAAGTCTTTCAACTCTTTCGGATCGAGCATGATCGCTTCCGTTTTCCAGTTCGTGGTAGCGGAGTGGGTACTTTCGTCGTATATGTTGTGAGCATAGCGCACTTTTTTGGTCACGCCTTTACCGGCTTTGGCATATTCCTCCGCTTTTTTCCAGTTGACGGCTACGATAAAGTCTTTGTCGTTTTGCGAAGCATTCACCTCGAGCAGCGTATTGGCGCGTTCGGAGTTGTAGCAGGAGAAGAAGAACCAGTCGTGGCTCGGGCCTTTGCCGGAACGGCTCAGGTCGAGGTTGACGCCGGGCAACAGCACCTGGAATGCCAGGTTCAGGCGTCCGTCCTGCGGGTCGACGCTGATAAAGGAGGCCGTACCGCGGAAGTTTTGCTTATAGGTTTCGATCGGCACATCGGGCTGGTCGTCCATGGGGATGGAGAAGCGGGTTCCGGCCACGATGTATTCGCTGTTTTCGGTAATGAAGGGCGAGGAGTGGTTGCCGCCGGAGTTCGGGATCTCCATGATTTCCATGGTGCGGAAATTTTTCAGGTCTACCCGGGCCACGCGCGGGGTGTTGTTGGCATTGGCAAACATCCAGCGACCGTCCTGTTCGCCGTTGGTGAGGGAGAGGGAGATGTGGTGTTGGTCGTCCCAGGGCACAAAGCCGTGGGAGGTCATCAGCATGGGTTTGGTTTCTTCGCTGTAGCCGTAGCCGTTTTCCGGGAAAACGGAGAATACGGGGATGATTTTCAATAAACGTCCGGAAGGCAGGCCGTACACGGAAACCTGCCCGTTGAAACCGCCGGAAACGAAGTTGTAGAACTCGTCGTATTTACCCGGCGCCACATACGTTTTTTCGGCCGCGTCGCTGGCGGATGCCGTGGCGGCGCCTTTCGTTTTACATTGCCAGAGGGCGACTATTACAAATAATAGCCCTCCGATAAAAAAGAGTACCTTTTTCATACTTTATTTAGTTATGAGTTATGAGTTATGAGTTATGAGTTAAGGAGTTATGAGTTATGAGTGATGAGTGATGAGTGATCTTGTTCGGCATAACTCATAACTCATAACTCATAACTCATAACTCATTTCTCCCCATCATTGGCGCGCATGAACTCCAGTACGTCGCGGGCGTCGCCGAGCGAAACGTTTTGGTTGGGCATGCGGGTGAGGCAGAGTTGAAGCAGTTTCTGCGCTTCTTCGTCTTTTTCGAGCATGACGTCCACATTGGTAATCATGTTCATGATCCATTCGGGCTTGCGGTTTTTGGTCACGTCTTTCCAGCCCGGCCCTACTACGCGTTTGTCGTCGAGTTTGTGGCAGGCGGCGCATTTCATGTCGTAAATGGCTTTGCCGCGGCCGACGCGTTCGGTTTCCAGCGGCGTTTTCAGTTCCACAAATTTTACTTCGCCGATGCCTTTGCCTTCGGCCAGCATTTTTTCTTCGGGAGTTGGTTCAGCCGCCGCCGCGGGGGCGCTGCTTTCGGAGGTACCGCCACCACAGGCGGCCAGGACAAATAAGAGCAGGAGAATTGACCCGTACCAGATTTTCATACAACAGTTTTTTTGAATAAAAAGGTGATCGATGTCACAAAATTGGGATAAATGGTAGCTTGACTTTTATGATCCAAATCATAAAAGTGGATAGGTAGTTTTATGGATACATATTTCAGATAAAAAAGTCCTTTTTCGGCCTTTTTTACGGCATTCTGCCGCTGGAGCGAATCCGGGAATGACGAAAATCAGTGGGAATTATGCGCAATATCAGGGGGGGGCAAAAGTCCGTGTATCAAGTTGTCTTAATTATTGAGCGAAATATTGTTTTGATTGCGTCGCGGTTTTAGACTTTCCAGGTTTTAAAAACCTGGAAAGTCTGCACGGGAATCGAATAATATTTGGCCAAGTTATCAACTGATTCCGGCGTACCGACTTTTTGCACAACAGCGTCTCAGTACGCCCGCAAAATCTTGCGATCGGAGATGTGCAGTTTGCCCTGTTCTTCCAGCAGGCCTACTTTCCGGATCACGGTTTCCACGCGCAGGCCGGTCATGTCGGCGATTTCCTGGCGGGTTACGGGCACCACGAAATGATCGTCATGGCCATAGAGCTCGCGGGGCAGTTTGGACTTGAGCAGGTCGATCACTGCCAGGATACGTTCCTCGGGTTGCCCGAGGTTGAGGGTTTTCAGGATTTCCGATTTTTGCTGTACGCGGTGGCACATGTGCAGCGTGAAGCGCAGGTGGATGTCAAAGTTTTCACGCAGCAGTTCCAGAAAATGTTTGCGCGGTAGCGCCAGCAGTTGCGTATCAGTGATGGCGGCGGCAGAGGCCGGGTAAGGGAATTCGCCGATCATGGGCGGCTCGCCGAAACTTTCGCCATCCGTGAAGATACCCTGGATGAAGTCGTGCTCTTCTCCATGATTGACCATTTTGACCAGGCCGGTGATTATTTGAAAATAGTAAAAAGCGACCTGCCTTTCGCGGAAGATATCGTCGTGCCGGTGGTAGTTTTTTACCACCGCGCCAAAATTGCGGAGCAGATCGGCTGGTATATTCATATTTGGTTCGGCATGGCAAAGTTAACAATTCTTACCAGCTTCCCATCCATCGCCAAAACCGCTTCAGCCACGGCTGTTCCGGCGCCCGGCTCACAAACTCCGCAATACCCGCCGACTTCACCTGTTCGAAGATCATGGCGTGGCCTTCATTGTTCAGGTGTACGCCGTCGCCGGAGTCGAAGCGCGCATCCAGCAGGCCGTTGGGTTCGGCCAGCGCATCCCACACGTTGATGGCTTGCGGGCCGTAGGTTTCCAGGATGGCATTGCGGGCGAGCAATTGCAACAGCACTTTATCCGCGCTGAAATTGCGCGGCTGGGTGGTGCATATCCAGACCGGCACGCCCGCCCGGCGCGTTGTTTTTATTATTTTTTGAAAATTGGCCATTTGCTCTTCCAAACTGTAACCGGAGGCGGCGTCATTCGAAGGCAGGTTGATGATAATGGCGTGGGGACGCAGTGAAAGCGCCCGTGTGATATTGCGCAGGGTATCGGGCGCCGGGCGGTATTTGGCCGGAAATAAAGTGGCGGGCAGGAGTTGGTAGGTACTGAAGCCGCCGAGCGCCAGGTTCAGCACTTCGTTGGCCGGATTGATGCCCTGCAGCCACGCCCGGTACCGGTTCACCCAGGCACTGTCGGCGGGTTCGGCGCCGGCGCCGGCGGCCGTGGATGAACCAATCACCACGACCCGTATTTTAAGAGCCGGCAGACCGCCGGCCGCGGGTATTTCCTGGGTTTTGGCCGCGCCGGCAACGGATACGAGCGCGAGGTTCAGAAAAATGTTGACGTAACGCATAGCAAATAATGACCGGCGTTGTTTGTAACACCGGCGCGCGTCATGGTATCTTTACCGGCGTTCAGGCTATGATGCCCGGGCAAATGACTGGAATTTCATGTTATCTTTCGAAAAGAATCGCGCTTTTTTAAGTGAAATCGGGAATCTGGCCCGGTTCACTACCCGGTTTTTCCGGGAGGTTTTCCGGCCCCGGTACGAGTTTCGGGAATTGATCCGCCAGTGTTTTATTATCGGTTACCGCTCGTTGTCGCTGGTTGGTCTTACCGCCTTTATCATGGGCCTGGTGCTTACCATGCAACTGCGCCCCAGCATGGTGCGTTACGGGGTGGAGGCGGAAATCCCCGCCATGGTGGGCATTGCCATTCTGCGCGAGATCGGCCCGGTGATCACGGCGCTGATCTTTGCCGGCAAAATAGGGTCGAGCATCGGGGCAGAACTGGGTTCCATGCGCGTGACGGAGCAGATAGACGCTATGGAGGTTTCGGGTACCAATCCGTTTAAATACTTAGTGGTGACGCGTACCGTGGCGGCAACCCTGATGCTGCCGGTGCTGGTGGTACTGGCCGACGCTATTTCCCTGTACGGTTCGTATTTAGGGGTAAATATTTACGAAGTATTGAGTTTTAAGTTATTTTACACCCAGGTGATCGACAATCTGGATTACTACGACGTGGTGCCCTCGCTGTTTAAAACTTTTTTCTTCGGCTTTGCCGTCGGCATTGTCGGTTGTTTTAAAGGATATTATTCCACAAAAGGCACGGAAGGCGTGGGCCGGTCGGCCAACTCCGCGGTGGTAATGTCTTCGGTGTTGATCTTTATTCTGGATTTATTAGCCGTACAAATTACG
>CALEYM010000736.1 GCA_937926185.1 uncultured Bacteroidota bacterium
AAGACCCATGTAGGTGGTGCGGAGATCCATATAGTCAGGTTGCTTTTTTCAGGTAACAGTTAATTTTAATTTATCTTCATATCCGTCACGCTACCGGCGCAAACGCCTTTGCCGACTGCCCGGCCATATCCTCGTACGTTTTCCAGCGCAGGTCCACGAGTTCCTGGGCCAGTTTCATCAGGTATTCGGCTTCTTCCGGGTTCGAGCGGGTCAGCATTTTATAGCGCAACTCGTTGTAGGCGTAGTCTTTCAGCGGCATGGTGGGCCGGGGCGAATCGAGCACGAACGGGTTTTTATTCTTCTTGCGCAGGGCGGGATTGTAGCGGAGAAGCGGCCAGTAGCCCGAAGCCACGGCTTTGTTCTGCTGGTTCAGTCCGTCTTTCATGTCGTAGCCGTGGGCGATGCAGTGGCTGTAGGCCAGTATGAGCGAGGGGCCGTCGTAGGCTTCCGCTTCGCGCATGGCCAGCAGGGTTTGCTGCGGGTTGGCGCCGAAAGCCACCCGGGCCACGTACACGTTGCCGTAAGAGATGGCCTGCATGGCCAGGTCTTTTTTACCCACCCGTTTGCCGGCGGCGGCAAACTTGGCCGTGGCGGCCGCGGGCGTCGCTTTCGAAGCCTGCCCGCCGGTGTTGGAATACACCTCGGTATCGAGCACCAGCACGTTCACGTTGCGGCCGGTAGCCAGTGCGTGGTCGAGGCCGCCGTAGCCGATGTCGTAGGCCCAGCCGTCGCCGCCCACCAGCCACACGCTGCGGCGCACCAGTTGGTCGGCTACCGAAAGCAGGTGCCGGGCTTCCGGCGTATCGATGTATTGCAGGCGTTCACGCAGTTCCGCCACGCGGCGGCGTTGTTCCAGGATGTCGGATTCGACCAGTTGGGGCGCGGTGATCAGGCCCTGGGCCAGCTCGTCGCCGAGTTGCGGGCTGAGTTGCCGGAGCAAATCGTGGGCGTAGGCCAGTTGTTTGTCGGCAGTGATGCGCATGCCCAGGCCGAATTCGGCGTTGTCTTCGAACAGTGAGTTCGACCAGGTGGGGCCTTTGCCCTGCGCGTTCACCGTCCAGGGGGTGGTGGGCAGGTTGCCGCCGTAGATAGAGGAACATCCCGTGGCGTTGGCGACCAGGAGCCGGTCGCCGAACAACTGCGACAACAGTTTGACGTACGGCGTTTCGCCGCAGCCGGCGCAGGCGCCCGAGAACTCGAACAGCGGTTCGAGGAACTGCGCGCCGTGTACCAGGGAGAAGTTGACCTCGGCGCGGTCGTTCCACGGTATTTTTTCAAAAAAAGCAATGTTTTGCTGTTCCTGCCGGAGTACCGGTTCTTTTTGGCCCATGTTGATCGCCTTGCGGGAGCGGTCTTTGGTGTCGGTCACCGGACAGGCTTCCACGCACAATTCGCAGCCCGTGCAATCTTCGAGATATACCTGTAAGGAATAGCGGGTTTCGGGGAAGCCCCGGGCGTTGATGAAGGCCGATTTGAAATCGGCGGGCGCTTCGTCCAGGTAGTCTTCGTGAAAAAACTTGGCCCGGATAACGCTGTGCGGGCACACGTAGGCGCAGTTGCCGCACTGGATGCAAATGTCCGGCTCCCACACGGCTACCAGGTCGCTGATGTTGCGTTTTTCCCAGCGGGTAGTGCCGCTGGGGAAGGTGCCGTCGAGCGGCATTTTGCTCACGGGCAGGTCGTCGCCGTGGCCGGCCATCATCACGGCGGTCACTTCCTGTACGAACGCGGGCGCTTCGGCCGGCACGGTGGCGATCTGGCTGTCGGCGCCGGTGGCCCGTTTGGGCACGGTCACTTCGAACAGGTGGCCGAGCGTTTCGTCCACCGCTTTAAAGTTTTGATCGATCACTGCCCTGCCTTTTTTAAAGTAGGTTTTTTCGATGGCGTACTTGATCTCGGCAATGGCCTGCTCGCGCGGCAACACGCCGGACAGGGCGAAGAAGCAGGTCTGCATTATGGTATTGATGCGGCTGCTCATGCCCGTATCGCGCGCTACCGAGGTGGCGTCGATGACGTAAAATTTCAGGTTTTTACCGATGATATCGCGTTGTACGCTACCCGGAAGTTTGTCCCATACTTCCTCTTTATTGTAAGGGCTGTTGAGCAGGAAAGTAGCGCCGGGTTTGGCATACCGCAGCATTTCCACTTTTTCGGTAAAATTGAACTGGTGGCAGGCGATAAAATCGGCCTGCGAGAGCAGGTAGGGCGCCCGGATGGGGTCGGGCCCGAAACGCAGGTGCGACACCGTGCGCGCGCCCGACTTTTTGGAGTCGTACACGAAATATCCCTGCGCATAGAGTTCGGTGTTTTCACCGATGATCTTGATGCTGTTCTTGTTGGCTCCCACGGTGCCGTCGGCGCCGAGGCCGAAGAACAGGGCCTGCGTCCAGCGCGATTCGTCGAGGGTGAAGGCCGGGTCGTAGTCGAGGCTGGTAAACGTCACGTCGTCGTTGATGCCGACGGTGAAGTGGTCTTTCGGCCGCGGTTTTTTCAGTTCGTCAAAAACGGCCTTTACCATGGCGGGGGTGAATTCTTTGGAGGAAAGCCCGTAGCGGCCTCCCACCATTACGGGCAACTGGTCGACCACTCGTTTCTGCAGCAGTTGCACGTAGGCCGTCATAATGTCCTGCAGCAGGGGTTCGCCGGCGCCGCCGGGTTCCTTGGTACGGTCGAGCACGGCAATGGCGCGCACCGTGGCCGGCATTACCCGGATCAGGTGTTCGGCGGAGAAGGGGCGGAACAGGCGCACCTGGATGACGCCGGTTTTTTCGCCCGCTTTCGACAGGGCCAGGGCCGTTTCGGCGGCCGTTTCGCCGCCCGAACCCATGAGGATGATCACGCGCTCGGCGTCGGGGGCGCCGGTGTATTCGAACAAGCCGTATTTGCGGCCGGTGAGGGCGTGAAAACGCTTCATCACATCCTCGACGATGGCCGGCGTTTTATCGTAAAAAGGGTTCACCGTCTCGCGACCCTGGAAATACACGTCGGGGTTTTGGGCCGTGCCGCGGATAAAGGGATTGTCGGGATTCATGGCGCGTTTCCGGTGGGCGAAGATCAGTTCGTCCGGTACCATAGCCCGGATCTGCTCGTCGCTGAGCAGTTCGATTTTATTCACTTCGTGCGAGGTGCGAAAGCCGTCGAAGAAGTGCAGGAAGGGGATGCGCGATTCGAGCGAGGCGGCCTGTGCGATCAGGGCAAAATCGTGCGCTTCCTGTACGCTGGCGGAGCTCAGCAGGGCAAAACCGGTGGTGCGGGCGGCCATCACGTCCTGGTGGTCGCCGAAGATGGACAGGCCCTGCGCGGCCAGCGAGCGGGCGGCCACGTGAAACACCGCGGGGGTGAGTTCGCCCGCGATTTTGTACATGTTGGGCAGCATCAGCATCAGGCCCTGGGAGGCGGTGAAGGTGGTGGTGAGGGAGCCCGTTTGCAGGGCGCCGTGCACCGTGCCGGCGGCGCCGCCCTCGCTTTGCATTTCGATGACTTCCGGAACCGTACCCCAGATATTTTTAATACCCTTGGCCGCCCATTCATCGGCCCATTCGGCCATGTTGGACGAAGGCGTGATGGGGTAAATGGCGCAAACTTCATTGATCCGGTAGGCGACATAAGCGGTCGCCTCGTTCCCGTCGATGGTGGCAATATGTTGTTTTTTATCCGACATGATAGATCAATCTTTGGCGGGTTCAGAAATCATTTCAATGGCATAGCAGGGGCACTGTTCGTAGCAAACGCCGCAGCCCGTGCAGGCGTCGTAGTTGAACTTGTAGCGTTTTCCCGGGCCGAGTTTGATGATCGCGTCCTCGGGACAGGCGCCGTAGCAGCCGTCGCATTCGAAGCAGTTGCCGCAGCTGAGGCAGCGTTGCGCTTCGTAGCGGGCTTCTTTTTCTTCGAGGCCGGCGATTACTTCCTCAAAACTCCGCACGGCCACCACGGGCGGCAGTTTGTCCTGCTCCTGTAGGGGGGCGTCGGTTTTGTACCATAAATGCAGTTTGCGGAAAAACGCGGTGGTGTGTTTTTCCGGCTTCTCGTAGGGTTGGTCTTTCAGCCAGGCGTTGATGTATTTAGCCGCTTTTTTGCCGTGGCCGATGGCGATCACGGCGCTGCGCTCTCCGCCCACCACGTCGCCGCCGGCGAATATGCCGGCATGGCCGGTCATGCGGCCTTCATCCACCACTACCGTGCCGTCGTCCTTGCGCTGTATTTCGGTCAGAGGTTGCAGAAAATCGCTGCCGGCTTCCTGGCCGTTCGCGAGAATGAGGGCGTCGGCCTCGATGGTTTCGAAGGCGCCGGTGGCGGTGATCTTGCCTTTTTCCACCTGCATCACTTCCGCGGTGAACCGGTTGCCGTTCACCTCCCGGATACTGCGCAGCAGTTGCACGTCGATGCCTTCGGCAATAGCGTCGTCGGCCTCGAAGTCGTAGGCGGGCATGAGTTTTTTGTCGCCGCTGTACAGCACGCGGGCCTCCACGCCGAGGCGGCGCATGACCCGCGAGAGGTACATCGCCAGTTTGCCGCCGCCGTAGATGACCACATTTTTGCCCGGCGGCCCCTGAACGCCCTGCGCCATTTTGTAGAGCAGGTCGAAGGCGTCGAGCACCGGCACGGGGTTTTTATAAATAATATCTTCTTTTTTGCTGATCTCGGCGCCTACGCCGAGGAATACCGCGTCGAAGTTGCCCTGTTTTTTCTCCGCCAGCACGTCGTGCACGCGCCTATTGGTGTGTAGTTTAATGCCCATGTTCAGGATACGCGCGATCTCGGCGTCGCGGATCTCTGCCGGCAGGCGATATACCGGGATGCCGTAGTGCAGCAGGCCGCCCGGCTCCTCGTGGGCTTCGTAAATTTCCACGGTATGGCCCATACGCGTCAGGTGATAAGCGGCCGAGAGGCCGGCCGGCCCGGCGCCGACGACGAGTACCCGTTTGCCGGTGGGTTTGGCGCTGAAACGCGCGGGCCATCCGGCCTGCACGGCGAGGTCGCCGATGAAACGTTCCACGGCATGGATGTTGACGGTGACGTCGATGTGGGTGCGGTTGCAGCCCGTTTCGCAGGGGTGCACGCAAATGCGGCCCATAGTGGCCGGAAAGGGGCAGTCTTCCAGGATTTGCTGGAAAGCTGCCTCGTAGTCGCCGCTTTGGGCGTATGCCAGCCAGGCTTGTATGTTCTCGCCGGCCGGGCAGGCGCGGTTGCAGGGGGGCAAAAAATCCTGGTAAACGGGAATGCGGGACCGCAGGGCGCCGGTACCCTCCGCGTGATCGGAGAGGTCGACGGGTTTGGTCAGGTCAACTTTAGACGCTTGCATAAGATGCCATTGGTGTCAACTAATGCGGGCAAAAGTGGCGCGTCAGGTCAGGGACACCAATGACATTTGTTAGATGGGGGGGTGACGGTGGTCAACTAGTTTTGAGTTTTGAGTT
>CALEYM010000737.1 GCA_937926185.1 uncultured Bacteroidota bacterium
TTCACTTTAAAATAACATAATCATGATGGAACTGAAACGTTTTTCTCCCCGCGAGGCTTATGCAGCCTACATGCTCGGGGGCGTAATGGTGGATGTTCGCGAACCTGAAGCCGTGGCCGCCAAAACGGTTGACATTAATCACCTTGTCACGCTTCCCATGAGTGAACTCAATCACCGCTTCGGCGAGTTGCCCCACAACCGCCCGATCATGCTGGTATCCCGCGTAGGCAATACCAGTAACACCGTCGCCAAATTTTTGTTGGAACATGGCTATTCAGACGTCGCCGTGGTGGATGGCGGTCTGACCGCCTGGGAAGATGAAGGACTGCCGGTTCGGCACCCGGAGGAGTGACCGCCATGAATTGTCAGGGAATATCGTCGGGGTCACCACAGTGCAGGTATCAGGGCTTTACGGTGAACGGGATATTCCGGAAATTGCGCCTTGTACCATTGATGGTGCGCCCAGGCGCGGGGAGCCAGGTTGGCAAAAGTCCAAAAGGCGAACGCCAGGCCGGGCAGGCTCCAGGTAAGCACGGCAAATCCGATCCATTCCAGTATCTCGCCCAGATGATTCGGACAACTTACCCGGTCGAACCATCTGCCCGCCGGTATCCGGTAGCCAGTTTCGCCGGGTTTTCTCAAACGAATCAGTGCGTAATCAGTGTGAATGTTGAGGGCTGCGCCTGATACAAAAACGATGCTTCCCACCCAAAAACGCGCATCTTTAAACCAATCCGCCGGATAATCGGCAAAATAACTGAAATAATAACCCAGCAAAAATCCATTCACGACATTGAAGCCCATGGCAGAGAATACAATCGCCATGGGCATCTTTTTTCCGGAGGTACGCAAAAACCAGGGAAAGATGAGCGCGCGGTGCAGGTAATGCGCGGCAAACAATCCCAACATAATTTTGACCGGCATATTCAGATCACGGGAGCCGATAGCCAGGGTTGCGAACAATACTATCAGCACCATCGCCTCCATAAATATCCAGCCCAGCCGGTTATCGATTACAGGCCCCCACCCTGCCCGCGTATGCCTGCCAAATGGCGCTTTCACTTTGAACAGGTAAAAAAAGACACAAAGCCCCGCGGCCATCCAGCCGTACACCAGTATTTGATATTGATACCAGAACATATTTTTTAGTGATGAGTGATGAGTGATGAGTGGAAAATTTACTCATCACTCATCACTCATCACTCCTTCAGTGCATTCTGTCGCCGCGCGCGGGCAGGTTTTGTATAATTTCCGCCTCATGGCGCAAGTATTCCTGCCAGCGTTGCCAGGTTTTTTCTTTTCCGAAATAGCGTTCCGCCAGATCGAGAAATACGCGGTAATGGCCGGCTTCCGATACCATAAACTTGTGGTACCAGTCGCGCAGGACGTTTTCAGCGCAGTACAGCGACAAGAGCCGGAAGCGTTCGCAGCTGCGCGCCTCTATGAGGGCGCAGGTGAGTAAACGTTCCAATAAAGCATCTTCCCTGGTACCGCCTTTTTTTTGAAATTTCAGCAGCTCGTTCACGTATTCATCCTTGCGCTGGCGGCCCAGTTTTAAGCCGCGTTTATTCAATTCCGACAGCACCATGCGAAAATGTCCCCACTCTTCGGACACGATCGGGGCCAGTTCCTCCACCAGTTCTTCCCGGTCGGGGAAGGCCTGGATCAGGGAAATACAGGCCGTGGCGGCTTTTTGTTCGCAGTATGCGTGGTCGGTCAGTATCTCTTCCAGTTCCATTTCAGCCAGATTAACCCAGCGTGGGTCGGTGGGCAGTTTCAGGCCGAGTTTTGTGTTTTGCAGCGTGGCATCTTCCATAACGCAAAGGTATGCTGTGTATGAAAAATTTACCTTTGCAGCGATTACCGTTTTTTTATGGAAAAACTCAGTATGGCTGCATTGAACCGGCCCAATGCGGAAGATTTCAGGACACAGGATAAATGGCCGCTCACTCTGGTGCTCGACAATGTGCGCTCCGGACTGAACGTCGGTTCGGTATTCCGCACTGCCGACGCCTTTGCCCTGGAAAAGATCGTGTTATGCGGCATAACGGCCCAGCCGCCACACCGGGAAATCCTGAAAACCGCCCTGGGCAGTACCGGGTCGGTGCATTGGGAACACGCCGGACAGACAACCGAGGCAATCCTGCGCTTAAAACAAAATGGCTACCGGGTGTTTGCCATTGAACAAACTACCGAAAAAATATGGTTGCAGGACTTTGTACCGGAAAAAAATCAAAAATATGCCTTTGTGCTGGGCAATGAATTGGACGGCGTGGAAGACGCGGCACTCCGGCTCTGCGACGGATCTATTGAAATTCCCCAATTCGGCACCAAACATTCCCTCAACGTGGCCGTGGCAGCAGGCATTGCCGCCTGGGAGTTTGTCCGAAAGATGCAGTAATTGTATAATGAAACTGTTCAACCGCCTTACCTTTGCGTCCTTCATTCATAAACCCTCATAAACCCTCATAAACCCTCATAAACCCTCATAAACCTTTATAACCTTCCTAATTTCAATTAACGTGAAAGTATTCAAATTTGGCGGCGCCAGCCTGAAAGACGCCGCGGGAGTAAAAAACGTAAGCTCCATTTTACAGCGGTATAAAGGCGAGTCCCTGGTCATCATTGTTTCAGCCATGGGCAAAACGACCAATGCCCTCGAAGCGGTCATCGACGCGCACGTCAAACAAACGGGCAAGGCCCAGGAATTGTACGACAATCTCAAGGAACACCATTATGCCATCATGCGCGAACTGTTCGATGCCGGCGAAGAGGTATTTAGCCTGGTGAACGATACATTTGTGGAAGGCGAATGGGTACTCGAGGAAAAACCCTCGGACAATTACGATTACCTGTACGATCAGATCGTCTGTGTGGGCGAACTGGTGTCTTCCAAAATCGTGGCTGCCTACCTGAACAAGATCGGGCTGTCCACACATTGGCTCGACGCCCGCGACGTGGTTTCGACCGACAATACCTACCGGGAAGGCTGGGTGGTCTGGGATAAAACCAGGGCCAATGTGCAGAAACACGTGGCGCCTTTGCTGGAAAAAGGCGGTTTCGTGCTCACCCAAGGCTTCATAGGCTCCACTTCCGAAAATTTTACCACCACGCTCGGACGGGAAGGTTCGGATTATTCCGCCGCTATTTTCTCCTTTTGCCTCGATGCGGACAGCATGTCGATCTGGAAAGACGTCCCGGGCGTATTAAATGCCGACCCGCGCCTGTTTGAGAATGTGATCAAACTCGACCGGCTTTCCTACAAAGAAGCCATTGAAATGACCTACTACGGCGCCCAGGTGATCCACCCCAAAACCATCAAACCGCTGCAGAACAAAAATATTCCGCTCTACGTCAAATCATTTCTGGATCCCGACGCGCCGGGAACCGAGATCAGCAGCGACACCGAAGACACCTATCCGCCGATCATCGTCGTGGAAAAAAACCAATCGCTGTTGCATATCAGCACCACCGACTACTCGTTCGTTGCCGAACAACACATGGCCCGGCTTTTTGCCAAACTGGCCGAATTGCGGCTTTTCGTCAATATGATGCAAAATACGGCCATCAGTTTCACTATATGTGTCCCGAACATCCCCGACCGGCTGGAAAAGTTCATCAAAGACGTGTCGGACCAGTTCAGGGTGAAAAAGGAGGATGGTCTGGAGCTCATCACGATCCGCCACTACAACGAAGATACCATTGCCAACCTGAAAAAGGGCAAAATGGTGTTGTTTGAAGAGCGAATTCGCAACACTATGCAGATGGTGGTACGCAACGTCCCTGCCGTGGAACGCAGGGAGGTGGAACTGGAGCGAGTGAAAGGGTAAAGGCAGTGGCAGTAGGCAGATGCAGGCGTGCCGGACGATTTTTTAATATTCCTTTTTACCTTTGCGCCCAAACTTACCCTTCGTGCAATTCCTCAAACGTATGTTGCGGCGGTGGTATTGGTCCATTCCCCGCACCGAAGACGGCCAACTCCGCTGGGGCCTGTATTTCCGCCGGCTGGTTTTCCGGTTGGCCCTGTGGTTTTTCGGCATTACGATCGGCCTGACCATCCTGTACAGGTTTCTGCCCGTGCCCTGCACGCCGCTGATGTTTATCCGGTGTATTCAACAGGCGCAGGAGCCTAACCGGCCCGTGCGCTGGGAAAAAGACTGGGTGTCATTCAGCAAACTCTCGCCCAAACTGCAACTGGCAGTGGTTTGTGCCGAAGACCAGGAATTCCTCGAACACGAAGGGTTCGACTTCGACGCCATAGAAAAAGCTTATAAGTACAACAAAATGCACAAACGCAAACGGGGGGCCAGTACTATCAGCCAGCAAACGGCCAAAAACACTTTTCTCTGGCCTGCCCGTTCCTGGATCAGAAAAGGACTCGAAGTCTATTTCACCTTTCTGATCGAACTGCTCTGGAGCAAGGAACGCATTATGACCGTTTACCTGAATATCATTGAATTTGGTGACGGCATTTATGGCGCGGAGGCCGCCGCAAAACATTTTTTTAACAAAAGCGCCAACAAATTGACCACCTCTGAAGCGGCCCTGCTCGCCGCGGTGTTGCCCAACCCACTGAAACGATCCGCAGCCAAACCTTCCGGGGAAGTACGGCAGCGTCAGCAATGGATCATCAGCCAAATGCGCATGTGGGGCGGAAAAATCGACTTTGAGGAGCCGAATACGCCAAAAAAAGAAAAGTAAACCCGATAATTCAACGCTTTGTTAATTCGCCGGGGAATGTGGCAGGTACAACTATTTTTGCCTCCCGAAACAGTCTTTTTATATCAACTACTTAATACCCATGACGAAAGCGATACTTCCTTTCCTTTGTTTAATCATCATTACCCAAATGGCCTTTTCCCAGGCCGCCGGTCCGGCGTATGAATTTAAAAACGGCAACTGGTATAACGGCTCCGCCTTCGTGCCCGGCTCCTGGTACAGCGTGGGCGGCAAACTGACCCGTAAAGCGCCCACAAAAGTGGATTCTGTGATTGACCTGGCCAACCGCTGGGTGGTACCGCCGCTCGGCGATGCTTTTTGCTCCAGCGTAGCCGATAACCCCGCTGGCAAAAATCAACTGAAAATGTACGCCGATGAGGGCGTATTTTACCTCCAGATACTCGGAAATACGCAGGAAGGACGGAAAACTGCGGAAGCGCAGCTCAATCAGCCGGCGCATCCGGATGCCGTGTTTGCCAATGGCGGTTTTACCTGTACGCTGGGCTACCCGTTTCTGAAATACGAGGGCCCCGCCCAGGGCGTCCGCAATCCGCAAACCATGGCCGAGCAGTACAACAAAGTCAGGGAAGGCCGGAAAATGGAGGGCGACGGCTATTGGTTTATCGATAATAAAACCGCCGCTGACAAAATCTGGGAAAAAGTGAAAGCCCAGAAACCCGGTGTAATTTCCATTTACCTGCTCGATGCCGATAACAGCGGCGGCAAAGAAACCAGGGGCCTTACCCCCGACGCCGCGAAAGCCGTGGTCAAAAAAGCGCATAAATCCGGCCTGCGCGTCTTTGCCCATGTGGAAACCGCCGCAGACGTGGCCCTGAGCCTGAAACTTGGCGTCGATGGTTTTGCCAACCTTCCCGGACATAACTGGGACGGCGCCGGAGATGGCAAGAAATACGAATTGAGCGACCAGGATTTGAAAAAACTCGCTAAAAAGAAAATACCGGTTGTTCCCCTCCTGTCGCACGCTCAAACGCAGGCCCCGCGACCCGGCGTTCAGGAACAACAGGCCAAAATGATCAAACGCCTGCTCGACAACGGCGTCAACGTAGTGATTGGCTCCGACGACACGCAACGCACCATCCGCGGCGAACTGAACTACTGGTTCCAGGTTGGTAACATGGATTACGCGCAGATACTACAGATCGTATGCGTGAACACGCCGCAAGCGATTTTCCCCAAACGCAAAATCGGCCGCCTCGATGAAGGTTACGAAGCCAGCTTTCTGGTGCTGAACGATAACCCCATCAACAACATCCTGAAATTGCGCGCCATTGCTTTTAAAGTGAAAAACGGGGCGATTTTGAAGTAAACTTTTAAGGTGTCTGGTTAGAAGGTTTAAGGACTATCGATTACCCACAAAACCAACATCTCATGGCCTCGGAGCACCCATTTCGCTTAACATTTTGGGCGATTTGGGGGCGGTAAAGCGGCAGTGCCGCGGATTTACCGCATGTACATCTTTCGATGAACGATGCGACGGTGTATGAAAGTTACATCAAACACCCCACGGATGTTAAATTATTGTGGGATTGTATCCAGTGGGTACTATCGTGCGGGGAAAGGAAAACAAACCCGTGGAGTTCGGAGCCAAAGTACACCAAATGCAAGGGGTGGTTGTAATTTTATAGAACATCTTGATTTTGACGCCTTTCATGAAGGCAACAGGCTCAAAAAGGCTGTTTGGAAGCACCGTGAGTGGTTTGGTCCCGTTCGCCAATATGCCGCCGACGGCATCTATGCAACTAACCGCAACCGGGCCTGGTGTCGCCGCAACGACATTGCAACCTCCTTCATCCCAAAAGGTCGACACGGACCGGACAAAGAACAGACCGATGCCTTGCGCTTGGCTTTAAGCACTATCCGGGCAACGCGCCTCGAAGGCAGTTCTGGCAATGAGAAAAACCGCCCACCGGGCGTAAAAATTAATATGGCCTAAAATCCAAAAACAAACTAAGGAACCACTTGCCACGTAAAAAGGTCGGCCCAATTTTATTCGAACCGACCTCTTGGGGGCCTTTTACAGGGAAACTCTCAAGAGCCTGCCCGCATGCTGTGTCGGAAGTAACCCGATCCGAAAACCTCCTGGTATTGGAGGTCTTACAAATTGGTTTTTGGATTAAAAGAAAAACGATTAAATCAGGTGAGTATGAGCATTCAATGCCAGCATGGCGTCTAAAATCATGCCAAACTGAACATTTTGTCATATCACAGTTCCTTCTCCATTTTAAAGTGCGGGATCGTCACCTCTTCGAACCGGTCGCCGATAACAGTATATCCTGCGCGCAAGTAAAAAGACACGGCCGTCTCGCGGGCATGCAACACCATACAATTGAAACCCAGGCGGCGGGCAAGGTCTTCAGAAGCCTCCACCAACGCTTTGCCAATTCCCTGGCCTTGTAAGTCAGGCGCAACAGCCACTTGCCGCATTTTTACGGCCTGTTCATCAACGGGTGTCAGATTCAGGTACCCGACGAGCGCGCCACCGGCGGCGAAAGCCGCGAGGTGGTGGTCCGAATACTCGGCGGCTAATTGCTCCGGCGTAAAAACAAGCCCCAGCGGCTTTCGCAATACCTCGTAGCGCAGATGAACCGCTTCGTCATACTCTGGCGTGCCAAATTCAATTTTGATTACTTGTATCATGAATACGGTTCAATTGAACATCAAACGCCGTTCAGCGCTTCCACGCCGGAGATTTCCGGAATCTTTCCTTTTATAGCCGCCGCTATCCCGGCGCGCAAGGTCATGGCCGACATGGAGCAGGATTCGCACATGCCCATCCAGCGTATCTGAACCTGCATATCGTCGGTAACATCCACCAATTCCACGTCGCCGCCATCCACATTAAGGTGCGGCCGGATGGTGCTCAGCGCCTCTTCGATCCTTAGAAGGAGTTGTTCTTTTTCAGTAGCAATCATGCTGTTCCCTGATTTAGTGCAAAGGTAAAACACCTGAACCGGGTTTTTGCTCAATTTCCGGACGGTTGCTTCCGTTTCTCCTGAAATTTTTCGCGGAATTTTTGCACTTTCGGCCCTACCACGTACACGCAATACGGCTGGTTCGGGTTGTCGCGGTAATAATTCTGGTGGTAATCCTCGGCTTTATAAAACTTGTCAAAAGCAGCGATTTCCGTAACTGCCGGTTTGTCCCAAATCTCGACTGCCGCTTTTTTGGCGGCTTCGGCGATGGTTTTTTGTTCCGGCGAATGATAATAAATAGCCGAGCGATATTGGGTGCCCACATCGTTGCCCTGCCGGTTCAGGGTGGTGGGGTCGTGCACCGTAAAGAAGACTTCAAGTATTTCCGCAAAGGAAACAATTGCGGGATCAAAAGTGATTTGGGCTACCTCGGCATGGCCGGTCGTGCCGGCACACACTTCACGGTAACTTGGGTTGGCCACATGGCCGCCGGAATAACCGCTTTCCACTTTCAGAACGCCGTTGAGTTCCTGGTACACGGCTTCGACACACCAGAAACAACCGCCGCCAAGGGTAGCCATTTCCGTCTGGCCAGAGGCAGGTTTGAGCGTATCAGGGGTTGCGGGAGTAATTTGACCGGTCTGCATGGCTTTTTCTTTATTTGGTGTGACATTTTGCGCCGATTGGCAGGAAGCGCCAAACAACGCAATTACGGCAAGGAACATGAGTTGTTTCATGACAAAAGATTTAAACCTGTAACGGACGCCACCCGCGGTTGGTTTAATTACAGGCAGGCAAATGGGTAAAATGTCGCGGGTGGAACAATGTTTGATCATTGTTGAATAAGGGAACCGGCCAAATTCCGGTGCAGCACCCAATTGCCGCCATTGTTTACCATATTTAAAAAACGCTGCATCCCGTTCATCTTATCCGAATTCAGGTCGTAACTAATGTTTTTTCTGAAATAGGCTTCCATATCAAAACCCGGAATAGCCGGGATGATTTTGGTCAGTTCCGGAATTTTGGAAATGCCGAATTGCAGCGCGGCATTGAAACGCCGGATAAATTCGGGATCGAGCGGGCGGGCGCTTACCCAGGCGGCAAACACGAAGGGGAGCCCGGTCCAGGCGATCCAGGCTTCGCCGATGTCGTAGACATAAGGAAAGTCGCGTTCGCGGCCAATGGCCCGGTCGCCAATGATCAAAGCGGCGGTATCGCCGGCAATACGCCGTTCAAAACCTTCGGAGGCGGGTAAAAACTCCGGATGAATATTCCAATAGTCCCGGCAGAGCAAAGGAACAAGGGTGGCCGAGGTTTTTGAATGAAAATCGAGGTATAACTTTTTGATCTGCGAAATCGGTTTTTCCGAAAAAATACACACTGTTTTGACCGGCCCGGTAGCGCCGATACAAAAATCGGAAACCAGGTAGGTTTCCGGGATATCCGGAATGACCGCGACAGGCGCCAGGGACAAATCGGCCGCACCGGAAGCCAGTTTTTGCGCGCAAACGGCGGGAATATCGAGGCTCAGGTCGATCAGGTCGGACAATTCGCCGCGGAAAATACCGTAGATAAACGGTTTGGTATTCAGGTAACTGACCGCGGTGACGCGTACTTTCTGAAGTTTATTCATGGTTCACAACCGGTAGTTCGAAGTATCCCCGCCATTGTTTATCGTCATCGAAAACGGTGTCGGAGTAGTCCTGCAACACCTTGTATAAAGTGTCCCGTTCGATGGGGCGCCGCCCTACCCTTCTGATCAGTTCCACCAGTTCCTTTGTGCTCAGGGCGGGATTTTGCTCTTCGGCGCCGGCCATGGAGTATATTTTCGTGGTATCGTCGATGGTGCCGTCGATGTCGTCTACGCCGAAAGCCAGCGACATTTGGGCGAGCGTCCGGCCGATCATCGGCCAATATGCCTTGATATGGTCGAAATTGTCGAGGTAGATCCGGCTGATGGCGTAGTTGCGCAGGTCCTCCACGGCAGTGCTCTCCGGCACGTGGCTCATCTGGTTGTCCTGGTTACGGAATTTGAGCGGGATAAAGGTTTGGAAGCCGCCGGTTTTGTCCTGCAATTGCCTGAGTTGCTCCAGGTGATCGATGCGGTGCCAGAATTTTTCAATGTGGCCATAGAGCATGGTAGCGTTGGAGCGGCCGCCCATTTCGTGCCAGAT
>CALEYM010000738.1 GCA_937926185.1 uncultured Bacteroidota bacterium
AAAAAAGTTTCTACCTTAGTCACCTGATCCTCCACACCGCCCACCGCCCATGTCCCACCGCAGAACATTTCTCAAACAAATAACCCTCGGCTCCGCGGCCCTGGTCACCTCCGGCTTTCCCAATATCCTGTTCAAAAAGAAAAAAGATCGGCTCGGCGTGGCGCTCGTGGGCCTGGGCTATTACAGCACCGACCTGCTGGCGCCCGCCCTGCAACTGACGCAGCATTGCTACCTGGCCGGTATCGTCACCGGCTCGCCGGAAAAGGCGGCGCGCTGGCAAAAGCAGTACGGACTGCGGGATAAAAATATCTACGATTACAGCAATTTCGACCGCATCGCCGACAACCCCGACATCGACGTGGTGTACGTGGTGCTGCCGCCCTCGATGCACCGGGAATACACCGTGCGCGCGGCCAACGCCGGCAAACACGTGTGGTGTGAAAAACCCATGGCGCTTACGGTTGCCGAATGTGATGACATGATAGAAGCCTGTGCTGTCAACCGCGTGAAACTCGCCATCGGCTACCGCATGCAACACGAGCCGAACACCCGGCAAATAATCGACTACCGGCGCAACCAGACTTTCGGCAAAGTGAAACTGATCTCCGTGGCCGCCGGATACTTCGACCCCCGCACCGACCACTGGAAACAAAACCGCGCCATGGGCGGCGGGGCCATGTTCGACATGGGCGTGTACCCCCTCAACGCCGCGCGCTACGTGACCGGCGAAGAACCCATTGCCGTGGTAGCGCAGGAAAAAACCACCCGGCCGGAAATTTATACCCGCGCCGACGAAACGACGTTGTTCCAGCTGGAATTTCCCTCCGGCGCCCTGGCCAACTGCGCCACCAGCCTCGGCATGAGCATGAATTACCTGTACGTGACCGCCGAACGCGGCTGGTACAAACTTGAGCCCTTCCAGTCGTACAGCGGCATCCAGGGTTCGGCGAGCGACGGCACGCTATTGAACCAAAAAATCCCGAACCAGCAAGCCCGGCAAATGGACGACGACGCGCGCGCTATCCTCGACGATACGCCGCTGCTGGTGCCTGGCGAGGAAGGGTGGCTGGATATCCGCGTGGTGGAGGCCATTCACTTGTCGGCCAAAGAAGGCCGGCGGGTGCTGATGGATTGACAAGGCCTTACCACACCGGGATGAAGATGCGCTCAAGGCCCCGCCATCATGCGGTTTACCTGTTCTTCAAGTGCGCCTCATACTCCTGCCTGGCCAGATCGAAGATCAGCCGGGCGTTTTCCGTTTCGGGGAGTTCCCCTTTAAAGTATTTCAGGTAAAACCTGCCGAGTTCCGGCCGTACCGATTTTGGTAAAAAGGATAGCGGATGTAAAATGGTGGAAACAGCCCGTACTGATTTCTTCCAGAGCAACAGACGCTATTTGACCCAGGGAGAAAGCACCGGTGATCCGGTTGGGCAAAAGATAATCCTCCAAGCGACCGCTGGTCGTATAGAGCAGGTAATATCTGTCATAGTCGCTATCCGAGATAACCGCGGTGGTATCGTTCAGCGGTATAAAAGACCCGATCGAAAAATCCAGATGGTTCACCCGGTGCCAGGATTTTCCGTCGTCGTCGGATTGATATACGTGGGATTCGGAAATCCCCCAGGCTTTATGCCTCGTTTTGAGTTTGAACGACAAATTTTCAATCGGGTATTCTTCCGTGTAAATCGGCGTGGTATAGGCGGAGGAGGAATTGATCCGCGCGATTTCGTCCCCCAGCCAGGCATACAGACTGCCGTTTCGGGCAAAAAGGGAGCGCGGTTCTTTTTTTAAGCGGCCAAGGGAATCCCGCGCGTTTTCCGCCTTGTCGCCGACGCTGAAAACGTTCAACTGTTGATCGATCAGATACAGGTTATTCCGGGATTTATCATACTCGAAAGCGATAATATCCGGCAGACTGCGCCAAGCAATACTGTCTTTGTCCGAATAGAAAATTCGATTATTCTGATCGACGATATATTGGGTTGGCGTTAAGACCACTTTATTGATTTCCGGCCGGTCCCGGCTGTACACAATCTGTAGTTTTTTCTGATCCAATGGGGTTTCCATGATCTGCCAGGTTTCGCAGTTATCTTTGGTATAATAGATTCTGTTCCAGACTGTGCCGGCGAGGCCTTCCCGGTCGTTTAAAAAAAAGAGGGTTTGAATGCGCTGGTTCGTGGTGTCCTCCGGGTGTTTTTTATAACGCCAGGTTTCGCCAAAATCGTCGGAGTAATAAATGATCCGGGAATTACCTGCCATCCAGGCTCTGCCATTTTCAGTGACACAGGTTGCATCGATCCGGGCCTCTTTCCCAAAACGAACGGCTTTCCATTTCCGGCCGCCATCGGTCGTCCTGTATATGATATCCTTTTTCCCGTTTTTACCCTCGATATTGCCGGAAATCAATCCGATCCTGTCATTGAAGAAAAGGATACGGTTAAATACCCTGGAAGGGGAAAAATTCAGCGGTTTCGACTGGAAATATCCCAGTCGCCAGGACTGTTCTATTCCATCGGTACAATAGGTGTCACCGGAGCTGGTTGCCAGCCATATTTTTTCGTCGGATGTAACGAAAATACCTTCAGAGCCACCTTTTATGTTTAGTTCTGCCCTGGAATCGTGCTGGGCGAAAGCGGTATTTCCGGCAAACAGTGCAAAAAACAAGGTAAGAAATTGCGGTTTCATGTCGTGATATATTTTTTGGCAATAAACGATAACGGCAACCCTATGGCTGCCACTAAAATAACCGCGGCTGCCAGCGCCTTTTGAAGGTTAAACGCCGCTTGCGGTACATTTGAGATGGGTAGTATCACAATATTTATCACAAACCAGATAAATGGGCAACAATTTTACACAAGACACGCATAAAGGCGTCTGGATAGCGTTAATTTTGCACAGCTTGGTGCGAGCTTGCAACGACGTTTACGAAACTTTTAAAGTTTCGTAAACGTATCCCAACGTATCCCCGCAATTTTCCAAATACATTTGATTATACTACCCTGTCACGTTCAATTAAGTCTGATTGATACGGAGCCATTTTTCCAGTTAATTCAACTCGTATGCGGTTTTTGCACAAAATTTCGAACAACCTCTTTTCCACCTCTGCCGCGGGGCTGTACCTGATCCTGTTGGCGGCTGCTATGGGCGCGGCAACGTTCGTTGAAAATGATTTTGGTACCAGTTCGGCCCAGAAGATCATTTTCAAATCATGGTGGTTTGAACTGCTGTTGCTGTTGTTCAGCATTACATTGATCGTAAATATATTGCGGTTCCGGATGTTCCAGCAGAAAAAATGGACCATTCTCACCTTTCATGCCGCGATGATCGTCATTCTTGCGGGCGCGGGTATTACCCGGTATTTCGGCAGCGAAGGCATGATGGGCATCCGGGAGGGCGACAATTCCAATACTTTTCTTTCTTCCGAAACATACCTTCAGTTTGAAGCCATACAGCACGGACGAAAGTTCCGGTTCGACGAACGGGTGTTGTTTGCCACCCTGGGTAATAATCATTTCAAAAGATCGTATCGGCTTGGCAATGAAGATATACAGGTCGAAGTGCTGGATTTTATCCCAAACCCCGCGGAAACGATCGTGGAGGATCCCATAAACGGCATTCCGGTTTTAAAAGTCGTGATAGGCGGCGCGAACGGGCGGGAAGAATTTCCGGTGCGGTTTGGCGACCGGGTGAACATTTACGGCACCCAGTTCAATTTTGGAAATCCCGAAGAACCCGGAGCCTTTAATATTCAATACGAGAACAATAATTTGGTGTTTAAAACCAATTCGGTGTTTACCCAAATGGTGATGGCCACTCAACAACGCGATACTCTTGTGACGGGCGTCTATCACCCGCTGCTGTTGCGCAGCCTGTACTCAAACGGACGGGAAAGTTTTGTGATTGGCGATTTTAAACCCAAAGGAGACGTGGAGGTGATGTCGTCCTCAGATAAAATGACCGGCAACAGCAATGCCGCCTTATACCTGAAAATCACGGCCAATGGCCAGGAACACCTGCGCTATGTAACCGGCAGCCAGGGGGTGGAGGGGAGGCCCCAGGTGTTCCCGTTGGGGCACACCAGCCTGGCCGTTTCTTATGGGGCCAAACGTATAAAACTTCCATTTGCCATAAGACTGAATGATTTTATTATGGAAAGATATCCGGGTACGGATAATGCCTCCTCTTATGCCAGCGAAGTTACTTTGATCGATCCCGAAAATAACCTGCAGCGCAACCAACGGATATATATGAACCATATCCTGGATTATGACGGATACCGTTTTTTTCAATCCTCTTACGATCAGGACGAACTGGGCACTTACCTGAGCGTCAACCACGATTTTTGGGGCACCCTGGTTTCCTATCTGGGTTATGCCCTGCTGACCATCGGCATGTTGCTGACCTTTTTCGATAAAAAAAGCCGCTTTTCACAGTTGTCCGAAAATATAAAACGCCTGCGCGCGCCGGTTAAAACGGCAACTATGCTTGTACTGGGTTGCCTGTTGTTTTTCCCGCCTGCTGCCCATGCCGAATTGCACACCAAACCCGTTCATACGGTCGATAAAAACCATGCCGGCCGGTTCGGCCAGGTACTGGTACAAGACTATAAAGGGCGATTGAAACCGATGAACACCTTCACGAGCGAGATACTGCGGAAGATTTCGCGCAAGGAATCACTGTATGGGCAAACGGCGGATCAAATCGTATTGGGCATGGTCGTGCATCCGCAAGACTGGTACCATGTGCCCCTCATCAAATTGGGCAAACACGAAGAAATCAGGAAAATTATCCGTATCGACGGCGATTTGGCTTCTTACAGTGATTTTTTTGATGAAACGGGAGAATACAAATTAAAAGAACAGGTCAGGGCCGCGTATAATATCCAGCCCCGGGACCGGGGCGTTTTTGAAAAAGAAATCATCAAGCTGGACGAAAAGATCAATATCTGCAGCATGGTTTTCTCCGGCCGGTTTATGAAGGTGTTCCCCATCCCCGGCGATACGTCCAGCACCTGGCAAACGCCGCCTGAGCACAACCATGCGCACGGGCCTGCGGAACAAAATACCTTCTATGAAAAATTCTATATGGCATATATCGTGACGCTTCAAAAAGCGCTGCACGAAAATGATTACGGGCTCGCCAACCGTTTGGTGGATGAACTGGATCAATACCAGAAACGGTACGGCGGCGCCATTTTACCTTCCGAATCCGAACTCAAGGCGGAACTCCTGTTGAACAGGCTGGATATTTTTAACCGCCTGGGCAAAATTTACGGTTTGCTGGGGCTGGCCTTTTTAGGATTGCTGTTCACCTCCGTTTTCAAACCCAGCCTGAATCTGAACCGGCCGTTCAAACTGGCCTTTGCCGTGCTGGCCTTCGGGTTTTTGATGCACACTTTCGGATTGGGATTGCGCTGGTATGTTTCCGGCCGGGCGCCCTGGAGCAACGGTTACGAATCAATGATTTACATCGGCTGGACGACGGTGTTGGCAGGCCTCATCTTTTCCAGAAAATCCATGGGCGGGTTGGCCGCTACCTCGGTTTTGGCGGCTACCATTATGATGGTGGCCGGCCTGAGCTGGCTTGATCCGGAAATTACGCCGCTGGTGCCGGTGCTAAAGTCTTATTGGCTGACTATTCACGTATCGCTGGAGGCCGGCAGTTACGGTTTTTTGGTGCTGGGCGCCATCATCGGCGTGCTGAACCTAGTCTTTATGATTTTTGCCAACAATAAAAACAAAGATAATATTTACCGGATGGTGCGGGAACTGAGCTATATCAGCGAAATGACGCTTTACGGCGGGCTTTTTATGATCAGTGTCGGTACTTATCTCGGTGGCGTATGGGCCAACGAATCGTGGGGAAGATACTGGGGCTGGGATGCCAAGGAAACCTGGGCGCTGGTGACCATTCTGGTCTATTCTTTTATCCTGCACATGCGGTTTATACCCGGTTTGCGCGGTTTTTATGCGTTCAACGTAGCCACCCTTTTCGGATGGGCCTCGGTGATGATGACCTATTTCGGGGTAAATTACTACCTCTCCGGGCTGCATTCGTATGCCGCGGGCGATCCGGTGCCGGTGCCGCCGTTTATCTATTATACGGTAACGGCGTTGATCGTTATCAGCCTGCTGGCCTTGTGGCGGCACCGCTGGTATCTGCGTTCTGCGAAAGCCGGAGCGGCTATTTGACCACTGCTCCTTCCATGATGACATTGTACTTGTAGCCGGCGCCAAAGTCCTTGTTCAGCGCAATGACGCCTTCCAGCGTAACAACGCTGCCGGGCTGAACCATTTCGGTGGTGGTAATGGTAAGGTCGAAGTTATTGGCCGTTCCATCCTGCACATGTACCCAGTTGCGGCCCATGATCATGGGGTTGATCTTCACGACTTTACCGGTTACCTTGATCGTTTTGCCTTCATATTTGCCCAGATTGGCGAGCAGATCGGCAATTTTGACCGCACCGGCGGCCCGCTTGATGTCGGTGGGCGGGGCAACGGCTTCGGCGCTCTGTGTTTGAGCAAGCGCCTGATCGACGGCGGAGCCGGTGGCCGCGGCGGCAGGTTGGGTGGAAATGCCGGAGACCAGGTAAATCGTTTCAAAAACCCGGTTGTATTCCCTGCTGGCAAAGTTCTTTTTCATCAGCCCGCCCTGGTAGTAATAAGTGGCCCCGATCTGAACAGGCGTTTTGGGGATGGCGATCCAGAAACTTTCGCCGTTTTCATTCACCCGCAAATAGGTGTATTTTTCCGTGTTGAGGGCTTCTTCGGCCACTACTTTGTGTTCGGCGGCGGGCTGCTGGACGTCCACCCCCGGCAATGCCTGCGAAACCGCGCTGGCGTTGCTGCCGGCCGGCTCGCTTTCAATTACTTTCGGGCCGGAATCGCAGGCGTTCAGTAAAAGGGAAATTGTCAGGGCGATATAGAAAGCGGAAATTCTCATCAGTATGTTTTTTATTTGTAATAATCGGTAAAAATAGCCTTTCGGCGGCGTTAAAAAAAAGATCAAAAACGCTGCATCAGTCTGGTGTTCACCAGGAGAAAGTCATTATCCTGACTGTCGAACGTTTGTTCAAAAAAGACATAGAAGCCCAGTTTTTTCAGGATCTGCCAGGACATGCTGGCGCCCACGACATTTTGGTTGGATTTAAATCCGTAGACCGGAAAATCGTAATCCACCCTGCGGTAATAAATCTCCGTGTTTACTTTTCCCTTGAACACGTCTTTCATCAGGCGCAGGCCGTATATTTTGCTGTTGATATAACTGGTTTGAAGGAAGTTGGCCGTCAACATGGCCGAGGTTTTAATTCCCGGTATCTGGTTAAAATTCAGGTAAGTGTTCAGGTTTTTCGCCTCGTTGGCATTGCTCTTCTGAAAACGCCAGCTGGCGTTCGCGCCCACGTTGATCAGTTTTACGGGACGGAAATTCACGCCGAGCCGCAGTCCCTGCCGGGTTTCGTTATCAATAATCTGGTCGATATAGTTTTTATAGGATTCGTAGTAAATAATATTTTTCCGGTTGTCATAAGACAGAGAGGCGTTTATTTTTCTTGAAAATTTATATCTCAGGGAAACGAAGAGGTTGGTTAAACTTGGTTTGTTCTTCACTTCGTTGTTGATGTTTTGATAGAGGTCCATTTCCATAGAACCAAACAGGTTCAGGTTTTTCATCAAATCGTCAGTATGCTGGAAATAGACAAATCGCCTGTCCACGGCTGATTTATTCCGTTGTTCAATAATGCCCAAAGTGCTTTGATGGTATTTCTCGTTTTGTTTGGACCCGAGGCCAAAATAAACGCCCGCTTGCAGCAGGTCGGGGTTGATAC
>CALEYM010000739.1 GCA_937926185.1 uncultured Bacteroidota bacterium
ACTATGCAACAACATCGCGAAAAGACCGGCAAATAAAAACCAATACAGGATGGTGATGTATTTTTGTATCTGGATCAGTTTTTTATAATAATAAACATTAAATCCGAGCAACACGATGACCAGCAACAGGGTCAGTAACGCGGTTTTCAGGGAGCCGTATAAACCGTTGGGCAGCGTATAGATGGAAATTTGCAATCCCCCGGCGAATTGTCCGTCCAGAAATGCCGGGGCTGAATCATACCAGAAGTAGAAAGTCAGAGCCAGGATGAAAGGCGTGAAAACACCGGTAAAAAAGACGATCTGCTCCCGCAAATGAAAGGAGCGCAGGCTAAAAAAACCGATGAAGCATACCGGCAATAACCAGGCAAGCGGCGGATAAAAAAGGCTGCCGACGCTGAGCCAGAATGCGCAGTCAAATACGGCGCCGAACGCCAGGGATTGTTTGTAAACGCTGAACACCCTGCCCAGAGCCAGCGGTATGACCGTGGCCGCTGCCAGGGGCGCCGATACGAATAAAAAATCGGGCAAAACCGATGCCGCCAGCGCATACATGGCGCCGGGCACCCAGGTGCGGTCATTCATCATCCGGAAGGAGTCGACCAGCCGGTTTAAAAGCACAGCCTGAATAAATACCAGCACCGCGGCCAGCATGGCAGAACGCTGCGCACTGGCAAGTACCCAGCCAAATACGTCGCGAAATAAAAGCGTATTAAACCCGGATTCCGTATTATCAGCAGGCTTCACCCAACCCAGCATGGCCGGCAGGTGAAGCGCGATAACGTATACGGCCAGTATAAGCGCCGTTGAAACCTGATTATTGCGGAATAAAGATAACACTTGTCGTCAGTAAATGGCAGTAGCCGGAAAAGCAGCCGCGAAGTTCCGCAAAACCCTGCAAGCTGCCAAACTTTGGTCATTATTCCGTAAGTGCCAATCGAATAGTTTTGTACTGTCCGTCGGGCAGGCGGACAAGCAGCCAGTAAAGGCCGGCCTCCTGCCCGCTCAAATCGAGCGGAATTACATGTTTGTCCATTTTATCTGTCATCGTCTTAACGAAAACGCTTTGCCCAAGGGTATTAAAAATACGTATTTCAAGGGGAGACGGATGCAGGAGATCAACGAAAAGCCTGACTGGGCCTGCCGTTGGGTTTGGCGCGAGTTGTATTTTTGAAAAAAGTTCTGGTAAACCGGCGGATACAAAGGAGCCTGCCGGAATGGCCAGTGTAAGTACGCAGCCCCTGGCGTCGGTTATGGTGGCGCGATAAAGACCAGGCTCCAGCCCGGTGGCTGCCGGTCCGGTTTGGTTGCCGCTTTTTTCATCCCATTGAATGTTGTATTGCGGCGCTCCGCCGGTGGGGGTCAGGGTAATAGTCCAGCCGTTTGCCGTTGAATCGGTTGTCCAGGTAGCGCCCAAGGCTTGTGGCGGCTGAGTGACCGGGAAAGTCCAGAAACCGAAACATCCCGCTGCATCGGTAACAGTCAGCCAATAATTGCCCGCCGGAATATTTTGGAGGCTGGGCGTAGAAGCGCCGTTGCTCCAGGCGTATTGGTAGGCCGGGGTTCCGCCGGTAAAAGATGTCAGAATGGCGCCGGTACTATCGCCTTTACACGGCACAGCCGTGATGACGGAGTCGAGCAACAGGATGGGCAGGGCGAGTTGTTGAATAGTATAAACAGGCGAAACGATACTGCAACCCAAATCGTCGGTGGCAGTCAGTTGGTAAGAACCGGCGGGCAGGTTCGACAGGGATGCCGTCACGGCCATGTTGTTCCACAAATACTGATAAGGCGTCACGCCGCCGGTCACGGTGAGTTGAATGCTGCCTTCCTGTTTGCCGCACTTGTCGTCTTTCAGACTGCTCAGGGTGATGCCCAGCGCAAGGGCGGGTTCCTGAATTTGGGCAAGCGTAGATACCACGCTGCACCCGCGCAGATCGGTGGCGGTCACCTGGTAATTTCCCGCGGGCAGGCCGCTGAGACTCGGCTGGGTTAAACCGTTGTTCCACAACAGATTATAAGATGGTAACCCACCTGAAACACCGCAGGATACCTGCCCGGTGGAATCGCCCTTGCATATAATATTGACTATGTTCGAAATTACAATTTGCAGCGGCGGCGCTTCTTCAACATTAAATACCGACGAAATTGCCGTGCACCCCGCGGCATCGGTCACGGTCACCCAATAGTCGCCGCCGTTCAGCGCAGAAATGGTATCGGCAGGGACAGGAACGTTGGGATGCACGCCGATGGGTGGCGACCAGGAGAATTGGTAAGGCCCCGTACCGTTTACCGCGCGCACGGCAATCTTTCCATCGTTGGCGCCGCTGCAGGAAACCGCTTGTACGATGACCGGTTCCAGCGTGAAATTGACATTCCGGTCAATTACGATGAGGTCATTCAAAACGTTGGCGCAGCCGGTGGCATCTTGTACAGTAACGGAATAAACTCCCGCTGCGAGACCAAAAATGTCCTTTGTTTTTTTGCCATTGCTCCAGTTGTATTGATATGGCGGAATGCCGCCGCCCACCGCCAGCAAAATGTCGCCGGTCGGCACTCCAAAACAGGGGATGTCGTGGATTTCCGGCGCTACGATGATGGCCGGCGGCTCCTCAATCGTTACGGGTGGCATTAAGGCGATACATCCATTGGCGTCGGTGACGCTCAGCCAATAGGTACCCGCCGGTACGGCGGGGAGATTGGGTGTTTGGGCGCCGTTGCTCCAGTCGTAATGATAAGGAGGTGTGCCGCCGTTTACCCGAATGGAAATACTGCCGGTAGGTTCACCGGCACAAAGCGCGTTTTTAACCTGCTGAATATTGATGATCAGGGGCGCCTCCGGTTCCAGGATTTGAAATGTATCTTTGATTGAACAGGACAAGGCATCGCTTACCTGAAGGATGTATTGCCCGGCCGGGGCATTGCTGAGCGTCAGATCGTCGGGTATGCTGTTCCAGCTGGCAGTGATATTTCCTGTCGCCCCACCGACGCTGACCCCGATCATGCCTGTGTTGTCGCCCCGGCAACCGACATTTACCAGGGTATCCAGTGATATGCCAAGTACCTGCGGCGCCGTCAGGACAATGCCGGGGCTGACCAGCGAACAACCCTTGGAATCGGTCAGCGTACACCGGTAAATGCCGACACCCAGATTCTGGATTTTTGCCGTATTTCCGCTATTGCTCCACTGGTATTGGATGGGCGGCGTTCCGCCTGTCGGCACCAGTTCGATGCTGCCGTTTTTAGCCCCAAAACAGCCGGGGTTTGTTTTCAGGGTGAATTCAATTTGCAGCGCGCTTGATTGGGTAATCACGCCCAGCCACTCCGCGGTGCAGGAATTGGCATCCGTCGCTGTGACCGAGTAGATACCTGCGCCGATGGAGGATAAACAAGCCGTTTTGGCCCCGGTATCCCAATTATATTGATAAGGGCCGGTACCCCCGATGGCTTCCACACACAAAAAGCCGCTTTTTTCGCCAAAACACCGCACGTTTTGCGCCGTGTCCAAAATAAGATTCAATAAAGGCGGTTCCGTTATCGCGTATTCCGGCGATTCAAAAATGCAGCCATTGCCGTCCGTGATCGTACTCCGGTAGATTCCGGCCGGCAAATTGCCCAGGTCTTCCGAGCTGGAATCATTCGACCAAAAATAACTGTACGGGGGGGTGGCGCCAAAAACCGCCAGGTCGATCTGGCCGTTTGATTCCCCAAAACATTGCACGGCCTTCAGCATATTTACGTTTATATCGATGGGCGGAGGCGTCGTTACTTCCAGGTTGGATAGCACCTGGCTGCAGTTTCCGTCTGTGATCGTAACGCTGTACGAACCGCCGCTCAGGCCGGTAGCCGTAGAGCCGGATTGCATGTCACTCCAGTCGAAAACTGGATTTTGACCGGCGACATTCAATACAATTGAACCGGTGGATGCATCGGGACATGCCGGGTGAATGATGGTGTCGAGGGAAACATCCAGTCCCGGCGCATTCAGCACGATTTGCGGCATCACCATCGAGCAGCCGGCGTTGGTGGCATCGGTCACCGTAATGCGGTAACTGCCCTGCGACAGGTTGCCTATGGTTCCGGTACCGGTAATCCCGCTCAACGTACCTCCCGGCCATGCAAAGGTATAGGGCGCCGTACCGTTCAGGGGGCGCAGCGTGATACTGCCGTCACTGCCGCCGCAGGTGCTGACATTCTGGATGGACTCCAGGGCGGTTTGAGTGACATTGTTCAGGGTATGCACTTTGATCTGGTCGGCGCCGGTGCAGCCGTTGGCATCCGTGACGGTTACCGTATACGTTTTGGTAATATTCGGCGTATTCCCCGCCTGAACGGGAATCGATGGGAAGTTCAGGCCTGTACTCCAGGCGTATTCGATCGGCGGTGTCCCGACGCCCGATTCCTGGGCTTGTATTTGCAGGGTGCGGCCCCGGCAGACGTTCACCGAATCGCCCTGAACGATTTGTACTTCCGGACTGGGTAAAACGGTGATCGTTACGGCCCTTGTGCCGGTACACCCAAAAGCGGTTGTGCTCAGGATATAATAATTTGTTGTAAGCCCCGGATGCACAACGGGAGATGCCAATTGGTTGGCCGGGCCGGGCGGCGTCGCGCTGTGATAGGTCAGCAGCCCCCCCGTACTGGCCGTATCCATTACCGGTAATGTACTCAGATCGAATGAACTGCCGTCGCAAAGGGTGGGCGACGCGCTCAGGGTAAGTACGGGAACCGGATGGACGGTGACGTTTGCCGCCACCCGGCTGCTCGAACAACCTGCCCCCGGCCCGGTCAGCGAATCGGCCAGATAATACGTTGTCGAACTGGTTAAATGATCGATGCTCAGCGTATTGCCGGCAGAGATGGGCGTTCCGCCCGATGCCGCGGCATACCAGAAGTACTGGCCAAGCGGCGTGCCGCTCGCGGTGAGCACGGCGTTGGCCCCGGAACATATTTCCACGCCTGCCGGGGCCGGGGGCGCGGGTATGGCGACATCGTCGGTCATGCCGTTGCAATTTTCGTCGGTTTGATTGCATAAAATTTCCGGCGCACCCGGATAAACTGCCGGGTCAGCATCGTCGCAATCGCTGTCGGCCGGTACGTAGCCCGGCGGCGCCTGCGGGAAACAGGAAATCACCCGAACGTTGGGGTCGCCGAAACTGTCGCCGTCAGCGTCAAGGTAAAACTCGAAGTCGGGCGTTCCGGCTTCCTGGGAACCGTAAAAGGCCAGATTGTCGATAGCCAGGTCGCCATAAGCGCCGAACACACCGCTGGCGACAAACTGGAACAACGTGGTTTGCCCGTCGTAATCACTCAGGTTGACGTATTCCCGGCGCCACAGTTTGCCCTTGTTGCCACTCCAGGTTTTAACCGTATCCCAATTCACCCCACCGTCGGTGGAGGCCTGCAACATCAGGGTGCCCGGCTGATTGATCTTGGTATTTTGATACAGGTCGAACGAAAAATGACAGGCTTGCGCAGGCGGCGCGGATACCTGTACGCAAAGGGTGCGCAATTTGGCTGTTTTTCCAAAAGCGCCTGTGGGTGAGCAGGCATTGCGGAAATACAGGAAATTGCCACTTCCACCGGATGCAGTCTGCGGGCCGGCTACCGGCCAGGCCAGGCCGGGACCGGTAAAAACCTTCCACTCATAGTCGTCGTCGGGCACGTTTTGCCAGAGGCCGGGAAGCGGGCAAGGGTCGGCGCAGTTGGCGGCGGAGCACAGGTCCAGGTCGTTGACCGTTTCGAGCAGGGTGGGGGAACAGTTGGTGAAAAAACGGGCCGCCCAGGAATTCGGCCCCCATACGCCCGGCGCGCATTGCCGGCGGATGTAGACTTCGTACCATTGAAGTGTTTGGAGGCCACTTAACAGTATCGGAGCCGCAGCAGGTTGTGGCAAGATAATAGAGACAGCGCCTGTGCCGGCAGTATTGCCTGTGCCTGGAATAAACCCTGCCGGACCGTATTCGATCAGCAGGCTGTCGCCGTTTGCATCCGTTTGCCAGGAAATATCCGCCGAGTTTTCGGTGACGTTACCGGCTGTTACTTGCTCCACGGGCGGGCAATCGGCGCGGGCAAATATCAGTTCGAACAGCCGGAGTTTTCCCCGGTGCGCCACTTTGCTGTCGCAAATTTCCACCCGCCAGACGCCCACCGGATTTTGTCCGGCGTGCAAACCGGCCAGCGCTTGCCCCGGCAGGTAATACCCGGTGATATTGTCCGTCTCGGCAGCGGCGCTCAGAGGCTGCGCGACGGTTGCATCATCCGTCAGTTCTACAAATTGCGCACATACGGTCCCCTGTAAATCACCGATGTTCTGATCGCCGGCATTCAGGCCGCCAAGGAGTTGTATCCGGGCGGAATCGGGCGATACGAGCCAGACGCTTAGGTCGGAGCGCCAGGGGTGCTCAATCATCATGCGCACGCCGCGCAGCAGCACATCTGTGCCGAGCGCCATGCCCGGCGCTTCATCGACATGCAGTTCGAATACCTGAATGTTGTTGCAGGAAGTGTCGCGCAGGTCGAGGTTCAGCGGGCAGGGCCGGGCATTGTTCAGGTCGGTGATAAAACTGCGCGGGGTGGACCAGATGCTCGAAGTAGTGTCGTCGCATACGGTGCGCACCTGGAAGCGGTAATTCCGGCCAGGGATTAAACCTGCAACATCGAATGGCGGATCGGCATTCACTACATACGTAGGACTCCCGGTGAAGGGGTCGGTACCCGCGGCGATTTCTACCTCGTATTTATCGCCCACGTCCGACCAGGTCAGGCGCGCCGTGGAGTCGGTCACCTGGTTGGCCTGGAGGAGTTCGGGGCGGGGGCAGACGTCGGCCCCACCCCCAACCCCTCCCCCCAAGGGGAGGGGGGTATGATCCGGATATGCTTTTGACATTCCGGATGGGGACAGATGGGTAATAA
>CALEYM010000740.1 GCA_937926185.1 uncultured Bacteroidota bacterium
ACAATGCTTTTTGTTCATCTGTAAAATTACCCATCTTTTCGCTGAGTTCCAGCCAAAAAGCCTCGCGTTCGTCGGCCGTATGCAGTGACATATAGATGTCTGCCAATTCCTCCATGGTAAAAGGCAAACTGACTATTTTTCCAAGGGCGGGTTTTCCAGCAATAGTTTCCTCTCTCGTTGTATGGCGCGAAGTTTGTCCAGCGCCTCGTTGATTTGATTGTTGAGCCATTCTTTTCCTTGATTTGCAAACACCTCTGGAATTTGAACGTACAGTTGCAAGTGCATTTTAGTTCGGTTTTCCTCCCAATCTAATGCCCTTAAGCGTTCCTGTCGGATTAGCGCGGGCAAAATAGAAACAAAACACTTTCCTTTTTACTTTTGCCGCATCAAACCAGTCCCCCGGCATTTTTAGTCGTGTCCATTTGTTAACCAAACGCCCGTTGCCCTATGCTGGAATTGCAGCCTGTTGACCGTCGAAGCGGCCTGTCGCGCGACGAATTTGCCCGCGAATACCTGCTCCCCATGAAACCGGTTGTGTTTTCTGATCTGATGGCCGGATGGCCGGCCCGCCAGCGCTGGACTATCGGGTATTTTAAAGCGCATTACGGACACCTGCGGGTGCCGGTTGTCTCCAAAAACTACTCCAAACCCGGAAAAGGTTACATGACGCCCGACCGGGTGATCCCTTTCCGGGAATTTCTCGAAATCCTCGAATCGGGCCCCAGCGACCTGCGTATTTTTCTCTGGAATATTTTCCGCGCGGCGCCCGAACTCCGGCAGGATTTCCGGATGCCCACTATCATGGACGGTTTTGTAGATGAACTCCCGTTTATGTTTTTCGGCGGAGAAGGTTCGCACGTATCCCTGCATTACGACATCGACATGAGTCACGTGTTTCTAAATCAGATACATGGCCGCAAGCGTGTCATCCTGTTCCCGCATCATCAAAGCCGTAACCTGTACCAGCATCCCTTCACGGTGGCCAGTTACGTCGACCTGAACCATCCGGACTATGAAAAATTCCCGGCGCTTGCCGGCGCCAAAGGTTTCGAGGTCATGTTGCAACCGGGCGAAACCCTGTTCATGCCTTCCGGTTTCTGGCATTACATCGAATACACCGACGGCGGTTACTCCATCAGCCTGAGGGCTTTTGATTCCTATTCCTCCCGGGTAGTCGGGTTGGCCAATCTCGCCCGTCATTTTGTAGTGGATAAAAGTATGAACCGCCTGATGGGCCCCAGCTGGCGCCGGATCAAAGAGAAAATGGCCGAAAAAAGGGCCGAAGCAGCGCGGTAAGTGTTGATTTGTTGATTTGAGGGGCCCTGCTCCCGGCTGCTCAAATCAACGAATCAACAAATCAACGAATCAACAAATCAACGGTATCCATGCGCTACCTGTCCATCGACTTTTACCGGGGCCTCACCATCGCCCTGATGCTCATCGTGAACACGCCCGGCACCTGGAGCCACGTGTACGCGCCACTATTGCATGCCGACTGGCACGGCTGCACGCCCACCGACCTGGTATTCCCCTCATTCATGTTCATCATAGGGGTGTCGATGTGGTTTTCCTTCGAAAAATACGGGCGCCGGCTGAACGGGGCATTGGGCTTGAAAATATTGCGCCGTACCCTGATTTTGTTTGCCCTGGGGTTGCTGCTGGCGAAATTTCCCAACTTTTTGGAAAACTGGGATAAGGTGCGCATCATGGGCGTATTGCAACGCCTGGCGCTGGGCTACGGTTTGGCAGCGTTGCTGGCGCTAACGCTGCCGGGCCGCTGGTTGATGGGCGCCGCGGCCGTGTTGCTGTTGGGCTATTGGGGACTTTTGAATTGGTTTGCTCCACCGCTGGAAGACCCCTACAGCCTCGTGCATAACGTAGTCCGGCTCTTCGATTTTACCGTTTTAGGCGACGAACATTTATGGAGAGGCAAGGGCATTCCTTTCGACCCGGAAGGTATTCTGAGCACCCTGCCGGCCATCGTCACCGTTTTGCTGGGCTGGTGGAGCGGACAACTGATGCAGCGGCATCAGGAAGAAAAATCAGGAGCCGTGCGCGATCTGTTGCTCTGGGGCTGTGTGCTGGCCATTGCCGGCCTGGTGTGGGACCTCGTTTTCCCCATCAATAAAAGCCTGTGGACCAGCTCTTTTGTGCTCTACACCGGCGGCATCTCCATGATCCTGCTGGCATTCAGCGTTTGGGCGCTGGATATAGCCAACGGGCGGCGGTACGCGACGTTTTTCCTGGTTTTTGGCGCCAATCCCCTGTTTGCCTACGTGCTGGCGGGTTTACTAACCAAAACGCTGATCAAGATCAAGTGGTATGAAACAGGGGGCGAAGAGGTGTCGCTTTTCGGTTGGATTTATACCCACGTTTTCAAACCCATCGACGCCGGGGCATTCGGGTCGCTGCTCTTTGCGCTGACCTTCCTGCTGATCTGCTGGTTGGTTTGTTGGGTTTTGTATCGTAAGAAAATTTACGTGAAAATCTGAGTCCTTTTTCGCAAAGTACTTATGTTGTCCCTGCGCAATAAAGCCTCTTACCGTTCCACAATCGTAACATCTCCCTCGATAACGGTCGTCGTACCGTCTATCAGTTTTACTTTCATGTAATAAACGTAAACCCCTACTTCCGCCTTTTTCCCCCGCGTGGCGCCATCCCATCCCGGCCAGCTGTTCGGATCGGTTGGATTGAGCCATTCGTATTGCAGGTTGCCCCAGCGGTCGTACACCCGTACTTCTTCGATTTCCCTGACGGAAGGGCCGGCGTTCACCTGCCAGAGATCGTGCGTGCCGTCGTTGTTGGGGCTGAAAATGTTCGGGACGTAAAGTTCGGTAACCTTTTC
>CALEYM010000741.1 GCA_937926185.1 uncultured Bacteroidota bacterium
TGCCTTTTTGCTCAGCCCGCCTGCCCAGGCCTTCAGAGGGAAGTACCCCATCCAAAATTTTACGCCATCGGATTACAAAGCCGGAATTCAAAACATCGGTTTTGCCCAAAACAGGGATATGACGCTGTTTGTGGCGAACAACCTCGGCATACTTTCCTACAATGGAAAAGCCTGGGAGCGGCATGCCTTCCAAACGGGCAAAAAGCAACGCTCCCTGGCATTTGACGAAAAAGCCAACCGCTTGTACTTTGGTTCGCAGGGAGAATTCGGGTACTTTAACGACAACTGGAACATGGTGTCGCTCGTGGATAAAATACCGCAAGCTTCCCGCGATTTTGATGAAGTATGGGATGTTTTCCTTTCCAACTCAAAAGTCTATTTCTGCACCTTTCAGGGCATTTACGTTTATGATGGCCAGTCCATTTCCGTGCTTGCGCGCCAGCACGGTTTTAACCGTACCTTTCAGGTCAATGGAAAACTATTTACCCAAAGCAGACAGGGACAACTGCTCGAAATAAAGGAACGGGAACTCCATGTCCCCCCCTACCTGCGCAATTCGAGCAACGAGACCATCGCCGGCGTCATCTCGCAGGACGGTGGATACCTCCTGGTTTATAATTCGGGGAAAATCGAGTTTGCCACTTCATTTGGGGTGGCGGGAAAATACGACGGCCTGAGCAAGGCCTTGCAGGGCAAGTACGTCAACCATGTTCTGCAGCTCTCGGACAGCCGCTTAGCCATCTCTACCCAAACGGCCGGCCTGTTCCTGTTCGATTTGCAAAAACAATCCATCGAGAATATCACGACTCTGGACGGCTTATTGTCCAACGCCTGTCTGCGGGCTTTTCAGGACTACTCCGGGAACCTGTGGGTGGGCATGCAAAACGGGATAGCGCTCATCGACATCAACTCCCCGATGCGTTTTATCAACCAGGAGATCAACATCCAGGGCAGTGGTTACGAAGCATACAAAAGGGATGAAGGCGCCTACTATACCACCTCGAACGGCATCTACTTTCAGGCTAAAAACGCTGCCCGAAGCGTATTCCTTAAAGGGACGGAAGGCCCCGCCTACGGCATGCAAAACATTGCCGGAAAACTATATGCCGGGCATCACACCGGGCTTTTCCTGCTGGCAAACGGGACTGCGAAACAGATAGCCCGCACGCATGGATTGTGGCAGGTAAAACAGTTGCAGTCCAGCCCGGAATTCGCCATCGGCGGCACCTACTCGGGTTTGTATCTTTTCCGGTTTAATGAAAAGCGGGAATTGCAGGGCGTCGGGAAAATCGGCGGCTTTGAAGAGTCAAGCCGTTTTTTTGAAGAAGACCGGGAAGGAAAAATCTGGGTCGGGCAGTTTTATAAAGGCTTGTACCAACTGTCTCTGTCGCCCGGATTAACCTCGGCGCTTGCAAACAAAATGTCTGTCGGGCAGGGCCTGCCGGCGGATGAGCAGATGATTTTGAGCCGGATCGACAACGAACTTTATCTGGGCACCCCGAAAGGGATTTACATGGTGGATCAGGCAAACAACCGCATCGTAAAGTCGGAAACCTTTTCCAAAGTTATAGGGGAACAACAGGTCTATCTGATGGTGCAGGACAACCAAAAAAACGTTCATGTATACACGGAAGACATCGCGGGCTTTTTTAAACAAATCAGTTCCGGCAACTATACCTTCGTGCCGTCTTCTTTGTTTCAGCTGCGCTATTCTTTCAACAACGACCTGCTGAATATTTCGGTGAATACGGGCGACGGCGTACTGTTCAATGCCAACGAAGGCTTTATCCAGTACAGGCCCGAATTGGAAAACCGTTTGTCGGCAGAAAAACCGCTGATCGTAAGCAAGGTGGTAAATGTGGCGGAAGACAGCATTTTGCATGCGCGAAAACCCTTTGAAGTAAAACCGGAAAGCCCGGTGCAATTGACCGTTTCTTACCGGGCAAAAGTTTTGCAGTTCGAAGTGGAGGCATTTCAGTTCAATGAAGTGAACAACCAACAGTTTCGCTATTATTTGAAAGGCTTTGACGAAGATTACGGCGAATGGACCCACGCCGCGGCCAAGGAATACACCAATCTGAAAGAAGGCGAATACGAGTTCAGGGTGCAGACCAAAAACTACCTGGGGCAAATAATAACCAGCCAGCCTCTTTTCCTGAGGGTAAAACCGCCGTTTCACAGGAGCCTGCCGGCCCGGATTTTATACGTGGCGCTCGGGGCCCCGGCCTTGCTGATAATGTCCCGGCTGCAAAAGCGCCGTTACAACCTGAAGGCACTGGCGGTGGAGGATGCTAAACAACGGGAGCTGTTAAAAAAACAACAGGAATTGATCGAAATAGAACGGCAAAAGGAGCAGGCAGTGCGGCAAATAGAGGAAGATAAAATTAAAAGCGAACTGCGGCATATCAACAACCTGCTGGCTGCTTCCACCATGAACTTAGTGGTGAAAAACGAGTTCATGGAAACCATCAAAGAAGAATTGAAGGAAGTGAAGCGAAAAGGGAAAAGTATGGAAACGAAGCTGGCATTGGAGAAAATCGTAAGGGAAATAGACACCACCCTGAGGCTCCAGGAAGACTGGGAACAGTTTGAATATCATTTTGACCAGGTGCACGGAGATTTTCTGAACCGACTGAGGGAACAGTTCCACGACCTCACGCCCAATGAGCAGAAACTCTGCGCCCTGTTGCGGCTAAATCTGAGTACCAAGGAAATTTCCAATCTTATGAGCATTTCCCTCCGGGGGGTGGAAATCGCCCGTTACCGCCTCCGCAAAAAACTGGGGCTGGACCAGGGGCAAAATTTGTCGAAGTTTATTTTAGAATATTAGAACGTTTTAACACATCATGTCCAAATTCACCCAATTCGTCATCAACGAAGTCACCAACCTCGCCGTAGGTTATCTCGCCGGCCTCACGGCCTCCAACCTCGTATCCCGGTTTTTTGTCAAAAAAGGGCTGGTCAACCTTTGGGGAATAGCGGCCAAACGGGAAGCCGTGAAAAAAGATACCTACGAGTGGCTCATGTTCATCGCCTCTTACCTCATCGGCCTTGCCGTGATGCTGGCAGTGAGTTATGCGATGAAAAAGATCCGTACGCCGGAACGAGCGGCCAACCAGGCCTGAAGCCCGCTGTGTCAGGATTTATCCACATATTTACTTGCCGGCCTGTACCAGTTCGGCTCACCGACGACGAAGTGCGACCCGGTGTGCTGAGCACCACTTTCCACTTCCCGGAATTGCAGATCAACGTGGTGACCTCGTCGGAGAGCGACAAGGATGCGTTGTATCCGGAGTATAAGGTGGTGGCGGTGCGGATACGGAAGAGTAAGGTGGGGGTATAAAGACATTCAACATCACTCCACCAGCACAAACCCCGCCCAGTGATACGGCTCATCCGGGTATTTCGCCTGCATATTTTGCTGCGCCAGCCGAAATGCCGCCGGGATTTCCAATCCAAGAGCCAGCCACTGCCGGTAAAAATCTGTCATCAGTTCGCGTGTCGTCTGGTCGCTGACCTTCCACAGGCTCATGACGAGGTATTTCGCCCCTGCGATTTTGAAGGCCCGCTGCAAGCCGTACACGCCCTCGTTGCCCTCGATATCGCCCAGGCCCGTCTCACAGGCGGAAAGGACGACCAGTTCCGTGTTTGAGAGGTTCATCTGGCTGATCTCGTAGGCGGTGAGAATGCCGTCTTCCCGGTTTTCAGGGGCCTTACCGCCCGACCAGACTTGGTCGGCCCCGGCGAGCAGCAACCCCGAACGGATCATGGGGTGCCCGGAAAGCTTGAATACGGGAGCATCTTCCCCAAACCCTCTCCGGTTGGAAGGGGCTTCTTTGGGGTCGGGATAAAAGAAACCATGCGTGGCGATGTGCAAGATGCGCGGCGACGGTTTTCCCTGCCCGATGTCGCGGAAGGTTTCCTCGGTGGCGTAATAGCCCGTGTCGAGGCGGGCAGTCCAGTTGACGGATTGCAAGACGTTTTGGATATCGAGCACCTCGCCGGCAGATTCGGGCAGGTAGCGCCAGGAGTCGCCGCGGGTGAGCGTGTCGGGATGAAAGGGCAGGGTATTGGACCAATCTCTCGCGGCGATACCCATGTTGGCGGCGGCAATGGCGGCGGTGTCGGCGGTGTAGCGCACGCCACCGATGAGCACGGCGTTCATTCCTGAGCGGGCCGCGGCATCCGGCAGTACGAGTTGCCGGGTGCTGCCCAACACTGACAACTGGCGCTCATTGGCAAATGTTTTACTCTCATTCACGGCAATAGCGCCCAGATTGAGGCGGTGCAGCAAGCCGGATGGCGAGCAGTACACGGTTTTTACACCTTCTAAAAGAGGCTCTAAAGGCTTCCAAATGATGTCGTACAATGTCTTTTTACCGTCCACCGTCTCCCCTCCGCCGTCCACCGAATAAAGCGCATTGATTCTGCCGACCGCCCTGCCGGATGCGCTTTTCACCAGTGAAGCCACCTCCCTTTCTTCGAACAGGGAAACGAACTGTGGCGCTTCATCGCCGGGGCGAAGCACGAGGGCGGCGTACAGGGTGCTGTCGGTGGGTTTGGGGTTGTAATACCTGTAGTGGACAAACTCGACGGCGGCTTCGCCGGGCTTGAGTTGTTGTAGTACTTCCTGCCAGGTAACCTGCCGCAGCGCTTCTCCGAAACCGGCCACCGTACGCACCAACACTTTTTCGATAGAGTCGGCTTTGGTTTCCAGTTCCGGCACGTTTTTGCGCCCGGCGATGGGATTGGCGTACTCGGCCGCGAGGCGGCGGTGGTAGGATTGAAGAAGATTGAACTGTTCGTTCGTGAGGGAATTTGTATGGGCTAATTGGGTGATGCGGTTGGAGGCGGTGAGGAGAAATCCTTTATAAACAAGTGAATTATTATAGCAACCTCCTGCAAATTCAATATTTAAGAAGCCGTCTGAAAACCCCTACAGAGCAAAAAAAGTACTCATAAATCGTAGA
>CALEYM010000742.1 GCA_937926185.1 uncultured Bacteroidota bacterium
TTTTGGGCCCAACGGGAAAATCCCCAACATGCTAAACGTCGCCACGCAGTCCATGCCGCCGTTATCCAATAATCAAATAAGAAAAATGTTAAAACATACAAGGAAAGGAGAGGAGCGCATGCAGAGTATCTATCCAATTATATGCTTTCTAAGCTTGGTTTTACAGCGCCTGTGCCAAGGCAAGAAGATTTTGGAGTAGATTTCTTTTGCTCACTCAATATCCTTAATAGTAACCGGACCTTGGACGCCGCGGGCCGGTCAAAACATAAATTGCTAACTCAGACCTGATTCCAGTTTGCCCAAATTTCCATGCGATTTTGCACAGATTTTATGCACTACCTGCCATAATCTACAACACATGAAAAATACAAACCATCACGATGAGCGTATTGCAAAAATGACATTTGCCTCGGTATATCCACATTATCTTGCTAAAGTCGAAAACAAAATATTTGGACAAGTTGGTGGATGAATTGGCAAAAGGACGTAAAATGGAGCAGATTTTACGAGGCGCTCTTTTGCCCGGGAATAAAACATAACTTCGCATCCAAAATCCGCGCGACATGACACTGTTCAAACCCTCCTTGCTCTTCTTCCTCGTTCCTGCCCTGCTCACCGGCTGCATGAAATCCACCCAACTGACCGTCCTGCAGCCCGCTCAATTCAAGGTGCCCGACCACATCGCCAAAATCGCCGTGATCGACCGCAGCAAACCCTCCAACGGCTGGCTGAATGTACTGGAAGGCTTGTTCACCGGCGAGGCCATCGGGCAGGACCGCGAGAGCCGGCAACAGGCTGTGCGCGGCCTCACCGACGCGCTGGAGCGTACACCCCGGTTCCGGGTCATCAGCACGGGTATCGAAATGAGCGGCAGCAAGGCCGGCGTAAATCTGCCCACGCCGCTGCCCTGGCAGGAAGTGGAACGTATCTGCGCCGACTACGCCGCCGATGCCGTGGTGGCCATCGAATCGTTCGACTCGGACAATAACGTGGTGACCCGGGCCCGCCATTCTAAAAAGAAAAACAAGGATGGCACCACCACCACCCTGGTCGACTACCTCTCCGAGATGCGCACCGGCGTGCGGATGGGGTGGCGCTTCTATGACCCGCGCGGCAAAATGATCTTCGACGAATACACCACCGAAGACTATTTGAGCAACTCCCACTCCGGCAGCACCGAACGCAATGCCGTTTCGGGCCTGCCTTCGCAAATCTCCGTCACCCGAAAGGTCGCCTTCAACGTGGGCATCGAATACGGTATGCGCATCGCCCCGGTATACGTGCGGGTGAACCGGCAGTATTACCCCAAAGCGAAAGGTTTCAGCGCCCAAATGGAGCAGGCCACCCGCCTGGCGCAGGCCGGCAACTGGGAAAAAGCCGCCGAAATCTGGAAAAAAATAGAAGCCACCGCAAAGGACAATCCCAAAGCAGCCGGCCGGGCTGCCTACAACATGGCCGTGGTGGCCGAGGTGAGAGGCAACCTCGATATCGCCCTCGAATGGGCCGAAAAAGCCTGGACCCAATACGGGAATAAAAAAGCGCGTTCGTATATGGAAATCATCCGCCAACGGCAGAGTGACGCGCAGAAAGTGGAATATCAGATGAATAAGAAGGTTTGAAGGTTACTGGTTAGAGGGTTTCTGGTTCGCGCCAACCCTCAAACCAGTAACCCTCTAACCAGTAACCTGTTTCAATGTTGACCGAAGACGACATCAAGGTAACCTTCTTGCCATTCCTGAAGGAATTTTACAAATACCGGTACGAGTACCGTCCCGATTCGGTGCACACGGAGCTGGACAACGTGAGCGCGGGCGGGCTCGTGGCCGACGGCATGGTTTCTTTCCGGAAAAACGACGGCTCGCCGTTCGTGTGCACCTATGAAGCGACTTCGGCGGATAAAGCCGAAGAGGTGAAATATTCTCTGAATACGGTGTATTTTACCTGGGATTGTGTGGCCTTTGGCGCGGTTGTGGCGGCTGTTTCCTATGCCATTGCTTATGCTTCCCGCCTGGCCTGGCTGAAAAGCCTGCAATGGTCGGGCAATCTCGGTTTTATCATGGGCATGGGCGTGATCGGCTTTTTCAGTTGGTATTTTTTGATGCGCAGCTGGAAAAAATACCGGTATATCTACGCCATCGAACAGTTCAAACAGTATTTCGCCGACGAACAGTGGGTGGCCATCGCGGAAGACGTTTTCCCGGCGCCCACCGATCCATATTTACTGGAATTAAAAAATCAGTGTACATATAACGGTTTCGGACTGGCCGTCGTGCCTGAAAAAGGTCAGATCCGGGTGCTGGCAACGCCATCACGGCTGGGCATGTACGGCAAAGACCGGCGAATGGCGCATTGGGTGACCCGCCTGAACTGGTACCAGACCATGTCGCACAACGTCGGCACACTTTCGCGTTTCAAACCATCGATGCCCGACCAGGTAAAAGTGGCCTGGAATAAACTCTGGCGCCCTGTTCATTACCTGGCCCTCGATCCGCTGAAAAAAATGCTCGGCCGCGGCACAGGGCGCGACGGCAGCGTATTCAACCGCTTCATGCAGGGCCAAAGCGTACAGAAATGGGTGTTAACCCTGTCGCTGACGGCCATCGGCGCCCTGGGTTTTCTCGTATTCCGCACCCAGGACGACCGGGTGGAAGAGCTGCTCACCATGCCCGAAACCAACCCGGAAGACCAGTACGGATACCTCTACGAAGGCCCGGTCACGACTGCCCGCGACCCGCGCGCCATCCCCAAACAATATCCCGAACCGGTAAAACAGGAAACGCCGGCGGAAGAAATCCCGACGATCAATTTGTCGGGCGACCCGGAAGAAGAAGACATCCCCACGATCAACCTCTCCGGCGACGCCGAAGGAACCCCTGCGCCCCAAACCACGCCGCCCCAAACCGAAACCGCCCGCACCGGCCCCTGCGACAGGTTCGCCCGGCAAAAAGGCTGGATCATTCAGGACAGCTATTTCGCCAACAAAACTTTCGCCGACGAACGCGCCGCGGCCCTGCGCCGGAAAGGCATCGCCTGCGAGTTGATCCCGCGTATCTGCCTCGGCGACGACGACCGGGAAGGGTACGTCGTGCGCCTGGGAGCAACGGAAGCAACCGAAACCGCCGCCGACGCGAAGTCCGTTCAATGGACCAAAACGCTGGAGCGATACGGCCTGCTCCAGGGAAAATTACTGGTGCGGCGCCTGAATTGAGACCGCTTTTCGCATAACCTGAACGACAATTGCAAAACCCGATCGTATTCACTACCCGGCTCATTGCGCTTGCCCTGCTGGGACACATCACGCTGTCGTGGCCCTTGTGGCACACCGGGTACCGGCTGGCATTTCCGGTGCTGCCGGTCTTTGGCCTTCCTTTCCCGCAGACCGATTTGTGGGCCGCCCCGCATGCCTGGCTAACGGTGGGCATTTGTCTGGCGCTTTTGTGGTTGCCCAATCGCCGGTGGGTACTCGCGGCAACGATTGCCTGGTTCCTTTGGATGATCGTCCAGGATATTACGCGGTTCCAGCCCTGGATGTATTTTTATTTGCTGGCGTTCGGGCTTTTGCTTGGCTGCAAGCCGAACAGCAATTATCTCGCACCACAAAACGCCTTGCGCTGGCTGCTTGCCGCCGTTTATTGCTGGGGCGGCTTCAATAAAATGACCCCCTATTTCACACAAGACAATTTCCCCTGGTTCTGCGAAGCGTTTTACTGGACGAAACCCATGGGCGCCTGGCCGGCCGCGGGGTATGGCGTTGCCCTGGTTGAGCTGTTGTTCGCGCCTGGTCTGTTATGGCGAACTTCCCGCCCGGTGTTCCGCTGGATCGTTCCGGGTTTTCACTTGTTTATTGTCGTGGCTTTAAGTCCGTTGGGGCTGGATTGGAATACCGTGGTAATACCGTGGAATGTGGCGATGGGGGGGATGGCGTGGGCGTTGTTTGGCCCCGGCGGAGATTTTTTGTTTTCACCACGGAGGCATGGAGGCACGGAGTATCAAAAGTCCACCTGTGGCGGACTTTTTCCGTGCCTCCGTGCCTCCGTGGTGAAAAAAATAATCGCGCAGGTAGCTATTCTACTGCTCGCCTGGCTCATGCCCCTTTTCAATATCTTCCACCTTTGGCCCGAGCCGCTTTCCTGGAAAATGTACAGCAACACCCAAACGGAGGCGACGTATTTTCAGTCAGCTGCTCCCGGCAGCGGTGGGCCGTTGCAGCGCGTTTGGGACGAACACGCTTACGACAATGGCCGGAAGCTGTTGCTCGACGACTGGTCATTCGACGAGTTGCGCGTGCCGGTCTTTAACAGCCGGCAAACCTTTATTCAACTGGCCCGTTATCTTTGCGTTCAAAACAAACCGCCCGACAGTTCCGGACTATTATTGCTCAGCGTCGAACGCTGGGATAAGTCCGCGGAAAAGTGGGAAACCATCCCCTGCGTACAAATTACCAGATAAAGATTTTTATATCCCGATGAAGAATTCCCTGCTCTGGGTCATTGCGCCGAAAAACGGCGGCCCCGATTCCTACCTTTTCGGCACCATGCACGTGCGCGACCTGCGCGCTTTCGAGTGGCTTGAACCGGCTATCAATTGCCTGGAACACTGTGACGTCTTCGCCACCGAGTTCGATTTTTCCGATACCGATTCCGCCGCTGTCTCCGCCGTGCTGCAACTGCCGCCGGATACCTCGCTCGACCAGCTGCTGAAACCGGGCGTATGGAGAAATCTGGAATTCTATTGCCGGAAAAAACTGAAAACACCGGTGGAACATATTCGTTTTCTGCATCCGATGACGGTCAGCATGGCGCTGACCAACGACCTGGTGTCTTCGGAAGCGCCGCTTTCTCTTGATGAAACGCTTTGGGAACAGGCCCGTGCATTGGGCAAAAGAACCGCGGGCGTGGAAACATTCGCCGAACAGCTGGAGACACTGAAACGTATCCCTTTTGAATTGCACCGGAAAAACCTGATGTGGC
>CALEYM010000743.1 GCA_937926185.1 uncultured Bacteroidota bacterium
AAATCTCAGGCTGCCCGGGAACGGCCACCACACACTTGGTCAAAGCGGCTGTATCCACGCGGATCAGGTCGTTGTGAAAAACGGGGCGATACCGAACCGGAAGGTAGCGGAGCAGTCCCAAAATGAGGACGATGATAAAAAGCAGGACGAGATGTTTGTTTTTCATGGGTCAGCCAACGGTATCCGGCGCGAATTTAGAGCAACAGCCTGGGATTTTCAGATGCTTAATTGTGCTTTGGCAGAGCGTTCCGCGCAAAAATTGGCTTTTGCTAAAAACTTGAATTTTAGGTAATTGCATTCCCCCCTTTTCTTTTTTGGCCTCTTTTTAGTGTAAAAACCGGCAGCAAACTGTCCCTGACCATGCAAGAACAGTACAACTACATTCGTGTGATTTATTGTAATAATAAACCTGTTCTACTATGAGAAAATGTCACCACGATGGTCAGAATCGTATTGCTCAGCCATTGACCGCTGTTGCCTTTGCCTGCCGGAATTTGTTATCCGACGCCAGAAACAACCGGTTTCCGGTTTTTTTAGCCGGCATTCTGGCGCTGGTTTTATCATTTCATTCCGGCGCCGTTTACGGACAATGTAATCCGGCGGGCAACCCCACAAGGTATGAATTTGACATCGACCCTACTACGATGCTCAATATTGTGGGCGAGGAGTTTTGTACTTCCCAGTCCATGGGTACCAATTGTTGTGGCATGCAGCCCAGTTACCGCTGTCTCGACCTGGTTTTTAACCTTGGAAACGGACCGATGGGGGAACAGTTCGGCCAAAGCTGTCAGGGAATGATCAATCTGATGACGGCGAACGGCAACTTCGACGCGCTTTTTTTCAATGTGGGCACGCCTGATCCGCTGGGTAATGCCACCGACTGTACTACCCCCGTCAAAATCGACAATAACCACCTGATCTCCGTTTCCTTTTCAGGCGACAACATGGGCCAAATAATTGTCGATCTGATGATTACAGACAATATGGGAGCGACTATTTTTGACACAACCCAGGCGGCTGTTGCCGGGCAGGCCGTCATACTGACCATTTGCAAACCCGGTTTTGGCTGCCTCGAAGACGAAATAATCTTCGGTTGTTGCGAGGCATCGGCTTCGCTGGCATTGGCCCCGGCTGCCCCGGCGGTCATTTGCGCCGGACAATCCTCCGCACTGAAAATCACCGCCGCGAATGGAACCCCGCCATACACGGTTATGCTCAGAGCGGCGGGCATTACAGACACGACCTATTTCCCGGTACTTGTGCCCGATGATATGGATGGGAACGGTTTGATGGATATGGTCGTCACTATAGTTTCCCCCTCCGAGGCCACAACTTATACTGCCCTCAGTGTTGAGGATGCCGCGGGTTGTGTACAACCAGTTATGGGTCAGTCGGTTACCATTACCGTTGACGAGCCTGCCGCGGTCTTTGCCGGAAACGACCAGGTCATTTGCCAAAATGAAGCCGCGAATCTCGCGGCGTCGCTGGGCGGTAGCGCAACCGGTGGCGTCTGGAGTGGCGGCGCGGGAGTCTTTGCCAACCCTTCCGCAACCATCACCACCTACACCCCGGCGCCCGGAGAATACGGGGCCACCATTAAACTTGCCTTTACCACCAACGATCCGCCTGGCCCCTGCCCGGCTGCATCCGATACCCTGCAGGTTTCCATTAACACCTCTCCAATTGTGAATGCCGGCAAGGATATCCTGATTTGTATAGATGAGAACCTGAATATCAATCTTTTAGGCGCTTCTATCCAGGCCAACGGCAGTGGGGTAACGACGGGAGTGTGGAGTAGCAGCGGCAGCGGCGTTTTTTCTCCCAACAATTCCTTTCCCGGCGCTACAACATACATGCCCAGCATGGCCGAACGGGCGGCCGGCCTTGTGACGCTGACGCTCACCAGCGCCGACCCAGCAGGCCCCTGTGTGCCGGTGAGCGATCAGGCAGTGTTGTACTTTAAACCCAGTCAGGACATGGTGTGCAACAACAATGTCATGATCGCGCTGGATGAAGACGGTATGGTGGAAATTCTGCCCGATATGATACTGGAAAGCGATTACACAGACTCCATGTTTACCGTTCAGGTATTTCTTAATGGCGTAAATATCGGCAACAAGGTCAATTGTGCTCATGTTGGCCTCACCTTGCCGGTCAGGGTTATCGACAATTGCACAGGCGTCTACTGTACCGGGTCCATAATGGTAAAAGATAACCTGGCGCCAAAGCTGGAATGTACGGATATTGAACTCGTATGTATCATTACCGACCTTTCGCCGGCATACCTGCAAAATGTACTGGGCCTTCCGGATGCATATCCCAAAGTAACGGAGAACTGCGGCCAGTATACCCTTACACATGTAGATTACTGGGTAAACCTGAATTGTCCGGACAATTACATCGGCTATCTGCGGCGAATTTGGACAGCTACCGATGCCAGCGGAAACAAAAGCACCTGTACGCAATACCTGAATTTCAACCAGATATCTCTCGGAGACCTGACTTTGCCGGCTGATATTACGCTCCAGTGCAGCGACGGCCCGGCGAATACCGACCCGGCTGTAACGGGAGCGCCATTCCTCACCTTGTTCGATCTCAATTTCCCGGTCTACCCCGATCCGGGCTTTTGCAAACTGGCTATCGCCTATACCGACAACCTGTTGCCCTTTTGCGACGGCACGTACGACATTATCCGAACCTGGGTGATTTACGATCAGTGCAGCCCTACTACGACGGGGAACCCTAAATACCATATCCAGATCATAAAAGTCATGGACAACGTCGGTCCGGTACTACTCTGTCCGGATGATCTGACCGTCAGCACCGATCCGCTGAATTGTTGCGCCACGGTGAACCTGCCGGATGTGATTGTGGAAGACCTGTGCTCGCGCATCCGTTCGGCTTATGCCCGCGTCGCGGTACGCCACCCGGTGACCGGGGATGTGCTGACAACTCATGATGTGACCGGCGCTATTACGACCTTTCCGGGAAACAATCTGTCCGATCCCGATACCCTCGCGGCTTTTGGATTTACGCCCTGCCTGCCACTGGGTACCCATACTGTCACTTATGTTGTCGAGGACGATTGCGGCAATACCGGAACCTGCGTTTATCAATTAGCTGTGGAAGACCAATCGCCGCCTGTACCTGCCTGCGATGAGATCACGCAGGTATCCCTGGGTATCAACGGGATGATCTTCGTGAACGCCACTACCTTCGACGACGGGTCTTACGACAACTGCTCCCAGGTATATTTCAAAGCGCGCCGGCTGGAGTCAAATACCTGCCAGTCCAACAGTCTGTTTTACGACCAGGTCAAATTTTGCTGCGAGGATATAAATGACACCGTTCTGGTCGTGCTACGGGTGTACGACGTGCCAATACCTTCCGGGCCGGTTTCACTCGAATTTGAAGAGGGGAACTCCAACGAATGTCTGGTGCAGGTGTATATCGAAGACAAACTAAAACCTTCCTGCCTGCCACCGGCCAACGTTACCGTAAGTTGCGAAAATTTTGATCCCAGCCTGTGGGCTTATGGCATGGCCGCGGGCGTAGACAACTGCTGTATTGATACGATCGTCACCCAGGTCAATTACAACCTGTTCGACACGGTCTGTAATAAAGGTACAATCACCCGCACTTTCAGGGTTATCGATTGCGGGGGGCAATCCAACCAATGTACGCAACAAATATTCGTGCAGTATGAGCAGGATTATTACATCAAATTCCCTGATGACGTGATGCTTACCGTGTGCGCTGGCAGCGAATTTTATGGCGAGCCGGAATTTTTCGGCGAGGATTGTGAATTGCTCGGCGTATCTTATCAGGACGAACTGTTTACCGTGGTGCCCGACGCCTGTTTCAAAATTGAACGAACCTGGACGATCATCAACTGGTGCACGTTCGACCCCAATCTGCCCTGCACTTTTGTGCCAAATCCCAATCCAGTTGCCATACTGAATCACCCTTCCAATCTGACTGGCCCGGTGGTTTCGCCTGCCGGCACGCCTGCACCCTGGGCGCCGACGGTTACAAAGATCAATCCCGGCGATCAGACGACGACCGGTTACAGTAAATTCTGGTCGGCAAACGCCAACTGTTACCAATACAAACAGATCATCAAAATCACGGACACCCAAAAACCGGACATTCAATGTCCGCCAAGCCCTGTCGAGGTTTGCGATCTGAGCGCCAACGACCCCAAGCTATGGAACGAATCCTATTGGTTCGAGCCGGCAACCGGCAGCCATGATCTGTGCGAAGCGCCGGCAGATCTGTGCATCACTGCCACCGATGCCTGTTCCGGCGCCAATCTCAACATCCGCTACCTGCTGTTTCTCGACCTGGACAATGACGGCAACATGGAAACGGTGGTCAGCAGCGCCAATCCAACCACTCCCGGCGCCGTACTTTTCGGCAATGCCGGCAGCCCGAATTACCTCGGCGGCACACCCCGGAATTTTGACGAACGCCCGGTGCCGCTAAACCAAAAGTATCAATTCACCATTGAAACCGCCGCGGTTGGTTTCAACAAAACTGCCTGCGTGCGCTGGAATTCACCAACGTCCCCCAACACCTATACCTTACCAGAATTACCTTATGGCGTGCATAAAATTAAATGGTTCGTAGCGGACGGTTGCGGCAACGAACAGGCGTGCGAATACACGTTTGTGGTAAAGGATTGCAAACCGCCTACCGTAAGCTGTCACAATGGCCTGAGTATCAATCTGATGCCTACGGGCATGATTATGATGGATTATCAGGCGTTTGTGAAGGACGCCTACGACAATTGCACCCCACCGGGCACGCTGATCTTTGGCATACGGAAAGCTGGTACCGGGAATGGGTTCCCATTTAACCCTGACGGTTCGCCGCAAACAACAATCACCTACGACTGTACTGAGTTGGGCACAAATCTGATAGAAATATGGGTGATGGACTTAGCCGGTAACAGCGACTACTGCACTACTTTTATCCTGGTGCAGGATAACGCGGGTATTTGTGGTTCCTCCAACGCATCGGTCGCAGGCTTTTTAAAAACCGAGCAGGGAGAAGGGCTGGGAGAAGTAAATGTGCAGGTGCAGGGCGTTGCGCCGAACGGTTTGCCACCGGTGAATATGATCGTCCAATCGGACCAATCCGGGCACTATTTATTGTCCAAGGCCGTACCCGTGTCTTCCAATGCCGTGGTAACGCCCTTGAAAGACAATGATCCGCTTAACGGCGTGAGCACGTTCGACCTGGTACTGATCAACAAACACATACTGGGTCTGGCGCCCCTGAATACGCCCTATAAAATGATTGCCGCCGACGCCAACAACAGCCGGTCGATCACTACCTTTGATATCGTGGAACTGCGCAAACTCATCCTCGGCGTTTACAATGAACTGCCGCAAAACACTTCCTGGCGATTTATTGATAAATCGTACCAGTTTCCGGACCTGAGCAATCCATTCCAGGAAATTTTCCCGGAAACAAAAACCCTGGCCGATATGCAGAGCAGCATGATGGAAGAGGATTTTGTAGCGGTAAAAACCGGGGACGTAAACGGCAACGCCGTTGCCAACAGCCTTTTAACCGCGGATGACCGCACGGAAGGCACGCTTTTCCTGGATGTGCAAGACCAGACGACGGAAGCCGGGGATTTGTTTACAGTGAGTTTGCAGCCGGCAGAACAGGTGGCCGGGTATCAGTTTACTTTGTATCATTCCGGGCTGGAAATCGCGGAAATACTACCCGGTCCCGGCATGACAGCCGGCAACTTCGGCGTATTCCCCGTTGAAAAGGCGCTGACTGCCTCTTTCGATGCGGATGCCGCTCAGCGGCACTCCGGGGCGTTTCAAATAACATTTCGGGCTAAAAAAGCCGGGAGACTGAGCGAGATGTTGCATATTTCCAGCATGATTACCAAAACGGAGGCTTATCGCACCGGGCAGGATATTTCAGTACAAACCCCGCCTGAAATCTGGGATGTTGCCCTGCGCTTCAACCGGGATGACACCCCGGCAGTGAATAAGGTGGGATTTGAATTGTATCAAAACCAACCGAACCCCTGGACCAACACCACCCGCGTCGGTTTTCATTTGCCGGAAAACGCGGAGGCCACTTTATCTGTATTCGACGAATCGGGGCGGGTGTTGTACACGCGGCAGGGGCTGTTCCAAAACGGGTACAACAGCGTTATTATCGATAACGCCTTGCTCGATGAAACGGGCATGTTGTACTACAAACTGGAAACGGATACGGACAGCGCCGTGCGAAAAATGATCCGCATGCGATGAGTTGTACAAAGTATACATTGGAATATGGAACGCCATTTTGATCCGAACAACGCCTGGCGCAAGGTTGCCACGGCCATATACCGTAAGCCGGAAGATTCCAAAATCTTCGGAACAGTTGAGCTGGATGTAACGGACCTGGAAATTTTTGTCAAGCGGAAACGGCAGGAAGGGCTAAAAATTACGCTGATGCACCCCTTTATCCTGTTCGTGGCAAGAGCGTTGAAAAACGAAGTGCCGCAATTGAATTGTTATGTCCGGCGCGGGCGCATCATAGCCCGCGAGCAAATCGATGCCATGGTCAGCGTACTGCAGCGGGATGGTGAACAACTGGGTTCGGTCATGGTGCCCAACGCCGATACGCTGACCCTCGCCGGGCTGGCCGATATTTTGGCCCGCGATGTGCAGCAAACGCGAAAAGGAGCGGAAAAAGGAGCATCCAACCAGAAGATGCTCCTCGCTACCCTACCCTGGCCATTTCGCGGCTGGCTTGTCCGCCTGCTCCGGATTTTTGTGATCGATTGGGGTATTTACCTGCCGTTTCCGGGATTTTCTTCCGACAGCTTCGGGTCTTTTGTTTTTTCCAATGTGGGCAGTATCGGTATCGACATTGCCTATCCGGCGCTGATGCCGGTATCCAACCTAACCATGGTCGTCACGATGGGCAGCGTGCAGACCAAGCCGGCTGTCGTAGACGGGCAAATCGTGCCGAGGCGTTTGCTGGTGATGAGCGCGGCTCTCGATCACCGCGTGGTGGATGCTTCACACGGCGGAAGGTTGTTCCGGTATTTGAAAAAAGCAATAAAAAATCCGGAGTCGCTTCTCTGAGACGGTCGTACCTTTATCCGCAATATTATGAGCGAGAGTACGGAACAAACTCAACAACCGCCGGTGATTGCTTCGCACGGTTCGTCAAGATTGGCCTTGAAAAATACAGGGCAGCTTGATCTTTTTGTGCCTGAAAATTCAGTCGGGAAAAATACTGAGCCGGGCAAGCCTGTTTTGGAAAGAGTAAAAGCGGGTCGTTTTTTCAGGACAGGCAGGGACGCGCTCAGCCAGATGCTCAGAGAACATAAAAAAGCGTCTGCAACTACCCATTCTCCAGCAAAAAATGGCACCTCTGCCGGCAAAAACACGTACACTTACGATGCCCACACTTATCACACAAAAGTGCCGCCGCAAGGTATTGTCGAGTTTTTGCGTCACTACCTTCCGGAAGGAGGTTTGGTGTTGGATCCTTTCGGCGGTAGCGGCATGACCGGGGTGGCGGCATTGGTCGCGGGCATGGATGTGATTGTGAATGAACTGTCGCCCGCGGCCTGTTTCATTGCACACAATTTTACGGAACAGATTTCAAATATAGATTTTGCCCAATCGGTAAAATCAGTTTTAGCAGAATTGACACATTTACGAAGAGACCTTTACACTACGGAATGTAGAGAATGTGGGAAAACCACAGAGATACTCTATACGGTCTGGTCGTATCAAGTAATATGTCCCCACTGTCAATCGAATTTC
>CALEYM010000744.1 GCA_937926185.1 uncultured Bacteroidota bacterium
CGTTTTAGTTTCAGGTATTGAAGAATATCGTCGTACAAGCCGGCCTCGTTGGCAAAAAGAGCGTAATTTTTGGCCGTATTGAACCACTCTTTCGTGGTGGCTTTTTGTTTGGCCGCTGCCGTGGCCAGGTCGGCGGTGCGCAGCGGGGTGGGCACGCCGTTGCGCATGGCTTCTTCCAGTTTGGCCTCCACGGCCACGTCGATGAGCGCTTCGAGGTCGGCGCCCGAGAATTCGGGCGTTTTCCGGGCAATGGCGGCAAAATCGATGGCTTCTGCCGGTTTACCTTTCATTTTGATGGACAAAATGGATTCCCGTGCCGTTTCGTCGGGCGGCGGCACAAAAATGATACGGTCGAAGCGGCCGGGGCGGCGGAACGCGGGATCGAGGTGCCAGGGGGCGTTGGTAGCGGCGAGGATGAGCACGCCGTCATTGTCGCCTTCCATGCCGTCCATTTCGAGCAGGAATTGGTTGATGAGTTGTTTGCCGGCGGAGTGCCGCATATCGTTGCGGCTGGCGCCGAGGGCGTCCACCTCGTCGAAAAAGAGTACGCAGGGTTTCAGCGAACGCGCTTTTTCAAAAATGGCGTGCAGGTTCTTTTCCGAGTTGCCGATCCACATGTCGAGGATATCGCTGATACCGACGGGGATGAAGTTGGCGTTCACTTCCCCGGCCGTTGCACGGGCCAGGTGGGTTTTGCCGCAGCCCGGCGGGCCGTAAAGCAGGATGCCGCCGCCGATCTTTTTGCCGTAGGCTTTGTACAGGTCGGCATGGCGCAACGGCTCGATGATCTTCAGGCTGATCTCGCGTTTCACCGTTTCCATGCCGCCAACGTCCTGGAAGTTGATCTTTGGCCGTTCGATATCGAGAATGCGGTTATCGTCGCCCTGCGAAGGATCGCCATGCGCGGGCAGGCGCAATTTTTCCGGCTGACGGCCTTGTTGCAGAGCCAGATTGATCTCCGATTCAAGGAATGCATCTTTCAGGTTGGGGTCGAGCGCCACGGCGTTGTCGTAGGCATCTTTGGCATCCGTCACCTGGCCGGCCTGTTGCAGAAGTTTGGCATACAGCAGCCAGGCGCGGGGCGGCGGTGCGCCGCCCGCGGTCAGTTCTTCCACGATCACGAGCCCAAGGGAGGTTTTCTTTTGCTCGCAAAACGCCGTGCAAAGCCCGAGTTTCAACTCAAGGTCGTGCGGGCTGAGTTTCAGGGCGTCTTTCAGTTCGATTTCCGCTTCTTCCCAGCGACCCCTGCGCAGCAATTCCGCGCAGAGGTATTTTCGCAGGGGAAGGTTATCGGGCGCCTGCCGGACAGCGTCCATCAGGGTTTGTAAATCATCCATTTTTTATGGTAGCGCGGCCTTCAGGCCGCCTTGGTTAAGGCCTTTTAAGGCCGTCTGTTTATTATATTTTTTTAATGTGGCCATAAATGGCCGCGACCGGGGCGGCCTGAAGGCCGCGCTACCGGTTCCGCAAAAATAAGCGCCCGCGGGCATTGGTTCCTGCAACAAACGGAATATTTTGCGGCTCATGCGTAAAGACCCGCTTTATTTCATTGCCATAGTGCTGCCGGAAGCATTGTGCCTGCTGAAACTGGTGGAAGGGAAATGGCTTGTCCAGGACAAATTCTTATTCGGGTAACATCATTTTTACAGCCTTCCGTTTGTCATTTAGCTTGGTAGATTACATTTCAAATCTTTCCGTCCGGTAACCCCAAAAATGTGGTATGCTTTTTGGCAAACCAGATGAAACCTTCTAGTTATGCGGCGCGTATGCCGATTCACATCCTTCTGTTACCTGACTGTTCTGGCGGGTATTTTTTGTATTACGGGTTGCTTTTTAAACATAGGCAAACCCCGTATCCTGGTTTTCAATAATGAAGAAAACGCGCTGCATGAGAGCACTGAAGTTGCCATAGATGCACTGCGCCGGTTGTGCGCCGAACATGATATTCGCGTAGAGGTAAAAAACAGCGGTCATGTGGCCAGGGTTTTTACCGAAAAAGGGCTGCGCCGCTATTCCGCCGTCGTTTTTTTGAATACGGCCGGCAACATGCTGAATGCTGCACAGGAAGCCCAGTTTCAACGATACATTCAGGCGGGCGGCGGTTTTGCAGGCATTCACACGGCTATCGACACCGAACACGGCTGGAAATGGTACGGCAAATTAGTTGGCGCTCGTTTCAGCAGCCGGCTGGACGTTCAGGATGCAACTTTACATGTTAATGATCGGAACCATCCGGCCACCCGGCATCTCGACACCACCTGGCAACGCCGCGATGAATGGTTCAACCTGCATGACCTGTCTCCCGGTGTCAGGGTACTGCTGACCCTCGATGAAAAATCGTGCCGGGGCGGCTCCATGGGGGTATCGCATCCGGTTTCCTGGCGCCACGAGTTCGACGGCGGTCGTGTTTTTATTACCGCGATGGGCCACACCAAAGAATCCTACGGCGATCCCGTTTTTTTGCAGCATCTGCTGGGGGGCATACAATATGCCATTGGTGAAAACCAAGCGCTGCGTTACGAAAACATCCCCCCGCCACGCCCGGACGAAACCGTTTCTACCGGCTTTGTCAAAACCTCCGTCGAATGTGACCTCGATGAACCGATGGCGCTCGACATGTTGCCCGATGGAAAAATTGTTTTTATCGAACGCAAGGGAGCTATCCGGTTATACGACCCGGTCGGGAAAGAACTGCGAACGGTTGCCCGTTTGCCCGTGTACGTGATTAACGAACTCGGCCTGCTCGGCATGGCGCTCGACCCGAATTGGGAAAAAAATCACTGGATTTATCTGTATTATTCCGAGCCGGGCGCAAAGGAGATTAACCGCCTGTCGCGTTTTGTTTTCACGGGCGATTCGCTACACGCCGCCTCCGAAACCACCCTGTTGGAAATAGCAATTCAGCGCGACGAGTGCTGCCATTACGCCGGCTGCGTCAAGTTTGATACACGGGGCTGTCTCTATCTCTCCGTCGGCGACAATTCCGATTTCAGCGAATCCGAAGGATACGCCCCGATCGACGAGCGGCCTGGTCAGGATATGGGCGATGCACAGCGCTCGGCGGCCAATTCAATGGATTTGCGCGGCAAAATCCTGCGTATCAAACCATTGCCCGACGGGTCGTATTTGTGTCCGGCGGGCAATATGTTCACGGAACAGGATATAGTCGTATCGCCGTTCACCCAAATGTTGCAGGACGACCCGCTCTGGACTGGTTTTGTGCCGCATGGGCAACCCCATGTTTTGCCGGCGCATGGGCCTGCCGCGCCCATCAGACTCCCAGGATTTGGAAACCGTTCGGCTGGCAGGCCGGAGATTTACGCCATGGGATGCCGCAACCCGTTTCGCATTTCCATCGACAGCCGCCGGAATTTTCTGTTTTGGGGCGATCCGGGCCCGCAGGCGGGCTTGCCCGACAGCATGCGCGGTCCCGAAGGATTCGACGAAATAAACTGCGCGTCTGGCCCCGGTTTCTTCGGCTGGCCTTATTTTATCGGCAACAACAAAGCTTATCGCGATTACGATTTTGAACGAAAAAAAACAGGGCCGGCATTCGATCCGCAACACCCGCTGAACGACTCCCCCCGGAATACCGGCATCAAAAACCTTCCGCCGGCCCAGCCTGCGCTGATCTGGTATCCTTATGCCAGTTCGCCTGAATTCCCCTCCCTGGCCAACGGCGCCAGCTGCGCCATGGCCGGCCCGGTGTACTACAGCGATCAATACCCGGCTGCTTCCCGTTTTCCCGACGAGTTCGACGGCAATGTGATCATTTACGACTGGATGCGCAACTGGATGGTAGCCGTTGCGCTCGACTCAGCGGGCCGGCTGATACGGCTGGCCCCACTGGCCGAATCGGTGCCCCTGTCCAGACCGATCGATATGATGTTTGACAAAAACGGTTCACTTTGGGTGCTTGAATACGGCACCAAATGGTTTGACCCCAACCCCGATGCCTGCCTGAGCCGTATCGACTACCGGCGGGGCAGCGGCCGGGATACGGCGGCTGTCTCCTCACCTGTTGTTCATTGGGATTTTGGGGAAAGAAACCGCAGTTTCTATCGTCCGGGGGAATTGCTTAACTATAAGATCATGGTCACTGATCCTCAGGCCGGCTCGCTGGAAGATGGCGGCATTCCGGCAAGTGCTGTTGCTGCGCGGATCAGTTACACCCCCGCACCCTTCCATCCGGACAGAAAGAAACGGCAACGGCCGGGCGGCCAAAATAAAACAGCGTTACAACGCGGCGAAAACCTCGTCAACTCCTCGGATTGCAAAGCTTGTCACGACGCGGAACGCCAGATAAATGGCCCTGCTTATCAATCGATTGCAGCGCGATATGACAGCGATAAAACAGCTATTCCCCGTTTGGTCAGCAAAGTCATAAAGGGCGGTTCCGGCGTATGGGGCGACCGGGCTATGAGCGCGCACCCCCAACTCAAAGAGCAGGAAGCAAGGGAAATGGTGCGCTGGATCTTATCGCTGTCCGATCCTGCTAATAGGGCGCTTCCACTGCAAGGAGCCTATTCGCTGACTGCTCCCGCTTCTGATAAGGGGGGGCTTTCAAACGCCCCGGGCGCATATATTTTTCAGGCTACTTACACCGGCAACAATACCGCTTCCCAGGCAACGCGTAGCGCCAGCGAAACCATCATTTTCCGCCTCAACCTGCAACAAGCCGAACATGCCGATCATATATCTCAAGGCGCGCGCGTCAAACGATTGCCAGGTGCCGGCTCGCCGGTATTAGACGGGCTGAAAGACAAATACTTCTTTGGTTTTAAACAAATCGACCTGCGCGGGATAATTTCAGTTACGCTCCGGCTAAGCATTCCCAACAACAACGCCGGCACAATCGAACTCCGCCTCGACACCCCCGATGGTCGCCTACTCGGCTCAACTCATACGCCTGCCAGCAATAATCCAGGACTAATCACTTTTTCGGACATCCCCCTGTCAGTAGATCAGACCAGTTGGTCAAACGACGACGCTCTTCACGACATTTATTTTGTAGTAAAACAGGAAAAAAAATCACCACGCAACGGCGCGGCTGTCGATTGGGTGCGCTTTAACTTTTAAAATTCCAATATGCTGGCATTATTACTTTCCTGGATTTGCATCGGCTGGCTGTCATTGGTCTTCGGATTGATGGGCAAGCAGGTCGTTTCTGCTGTTGTAAAAGAACCCAAAAAAGCGGAAACAGCCGAATATGGCCCGGACTATGCCATTTTGTTCGGGTTTATCCTGATCACGGCTTTACTCAGCGGTATTTCCATCTTCGCTCCCATCAATTATATCACGACAACAGTATTTCTGATAACAGGTATTGTCCTGACCGTAAAATACCGTTCAGACATTGTTCAAATCTACAAAATTATACAACAAAGTTGGGTATCCTTCGATGCGCCGCTGAAGACCGCTTTTATCGTCTTGTTTCTGCTGAGCTCGCTGGCGGCGGTTTATATGGAAATCGGCGAATCTGATACCTGGTTTTATCATTCTCAATCCATTATCTGGATCAAAGAATACGCCGTTGTGCCCGGCTTGGGAAACCTGTTCGGCAGGCTGGCCTTTAATTCCCATTTTTTTATTGTTTCCGCATTATTTTCCACTTTCCCGTCAGAGGGCAGGGTTTTGTTTCCAATAGTCAGTTTTTTCTTTTTCATTTTTAATGCCCGGCTGCTGATAAATATCCATGAAGGGCTAAAGACGAAAAATTGGTTCCAGTTTACACTCAACGGTTGTTTGTTTCTTTTTTTTGCACACCAGGGATTTGATGCGATCAATGGAACAGATACCGATATTATCACCTGTATTCTATTGTTATATGTATTTTTAATATTTCTGGAGTCGGCTTTCCAGCCAAACAATATCCATAAAATCTTCCTCCTTTGGGTAGCTTTGTTCACGGCTGCGACTTTCAAACACAGCGCACTCCTGACAGGAGTTCTTTTGTTATTTATTTTACCCCAGATACTGGAAAAACGGAAAATGCTGTTGTTCGGCGCCTCGGTACTGGCTATTATGTTGCCGTTCCTGGTCAGAAACGTCATACTGTCAGGTTATTTGATCTATCCGTTTCCTGAAATCGACATCTTCAACGTAGATTGGAAAATACCGCTGGAGGAAGTCATATTCGAAAAGGAATTGATTGAAGGGTGGGCCAAACTGCCGAGGGGCATGGAACCGGGCATGAAGTTCGAGGATGTGCCCAAGATCCTGGCAGTGCCATTTCCGAAATGGTTCAGTATGTGGTGGCCCAATCAGTCTCTGCGGTGGGAGATCATCATGCTGATCGATCTTTTTTCTGTTGTGCTGTTTTTTTATTCTGTTTATAAAAAAAACTACAAAATAGCCATAATCTGCTTTGTGCTGCTGACCGATCTGCTATTTTGGTTCATTGAAGCGCCCGAGCCCAGATTCGGCTTTTCTTATCTTTTCTTTGACGCTGCCCTGGTGCTGGCCTTTGTTTTATCGCCGGTTATTAAATTTATTAAACCCGCCAACAGCGTTTTCTATCTGCTTGCCTTGTTCCTGATCGCGCTTCCGGCATTGAGAAAAGTAGAACGCACCGCCTTGGATTTTTCAACTTTATTGTACCCGGTTTATGAAGCTGAAATTAAAACAGAGACATATCAGGCCGGTAATTTCATGGTCCGGATTCCATCAAAAGATTTTCCGGCAAACGGCTATTGGTGTTTTTGTAGCCGGCTGCCTTGTACCCCTTTTCCCAAAAAAAACCTGTTCATGCGGGGAAACGATTACCAGGAAGGATTCAAATGCGGCGCCGAAGCCATTATACAAACATCGAAATAGCGATTACCTGCTGATAATACTTCTGATGCCTTTCCATACCTCAAACCACCCGACGCACACTACCGCCGTAAGCAAACACAGACCGACCTCTCTTATGGTCAGCGATTCTATTTCGAACAGCCGTCCCAATGCCGGGACGAACAAAATCGCCGCCATGATAGCCGCCGAAATACTCAGTATAACAGGCATGAGCCGGTTTTTATAAAAAATCGTGCGGGTAATGGGGTATTCATAAGAGCGGGTAGCCAGGGTGAGCAGGATATTGGAAGCCATAAGCGTGAAAAACACAAAACCCCGGGTCTTGGCTTCGCCGGCGCCATGCGCCGCGGCGTATTGGTACATGAACAGCACGCCGGCCGTGATCATTATCCCTTGTAAAATACTGAGCGCAAGTTCTTTGCCGGTGAACAAAGGGGCGTTGGCAGCACGCGGCGGTTTTTGCATCTGATTGGGCTCGGCCGGCTCGTTTTCGAAGGCTACGGCGCAGGTCGGATCCATGATCAGTTCGAGAAAAACGACGTGAATGGGACCGAGGATGTGCAGGTAGGGCCAACCGAGCACCAACGGAAGCAAAACCACGAGCACAATGGGAATATGAATGCCGATCACGTAGCGGATGGCTTTGCGCAGGTTGTTGTAAATTTTACGTCCCATTTCCACGGCAGTGACCATCCGTTTCAGGTCGTCGTCGAGCAATACCATGGACGCGGCGCCTTTGGCGATCTCCGTGCCCCGATGCCCCATGGCCACGCCGATCTGTGCGGCTTTGAGGGCGGGGCCGTCGTTGACGCCGTCGCCCGTCATGGCCACCACTTCGCCGTTGGCTTTAAGGGCTTCCACCACCCTCAGTTTGGCTTCGGGAAATACCCGGGCGAACACGTTGGTACCGGTTACAGCCTGTTGCAATTCGGCATCGGTCATGGCCATGAGGGTTTGGCCGCTGATCACTTTGCCGTCGTGCTGCAGGCCGCTTTGGCGGGCGATGTTCAGGGCGGTTTCAGGGTAGTCGCCGGTGATCATTTTTACCCGGATACCGGCCTCGTAGAAGCGATGAAAAACGTGCTGAATATTCTTCTTGGGCGGATCGTAGAGAGCGACGAGCCCCTCGAATTGCCAGGGAAAGCGGTCCTGATCGTCGGGGAATTCATTGCCCGGCCACTCAGCGGCAGCCACCCCGAGCACGCGGTAACCTTTGGAGGCCAGTTCGTGCGTTTTTTTTAACACTTCCGTTCGTATCTTGTCGGGAAGATCACTGCATACCAACAGAATTCGCTCGACAGCGCCCTTGCAAGCCACGATCCTTTCTCCGCGTCCGTTTTCATAGAGGTGCGTCATCATGGGCGGCGTGCCGCCGAGCGGGTATTCGTGGATAATATGGAATTGCGTACGGCGGTCGCTTTCATCAGCAGTGCCGAATGCCGCGTGTATGGCTTTTTCCATGGCATCGAACGGCCGCGGTTCGCTGGCCCACATGGCGTATTCGAGGCAGCGATTGCGGCCGCTGAAATCGACAATCTCGGCCACCGACATCCGGTTTTCGGTGATGGTACCGGTTTTGTCCAGGCAAATGACCGTGGCTGAACCCAGGCTTTCCACGGTTTTGGGTTGTTTCACCAGTATCTTCTGTTTGGTCATCCGGTAGGCGCCCAGGGCCATGAAAGAGGTGAAAGCCACCGGAATTTCTTCCGGGATCAGCGCCAGGGCAAACGCCAGCGAGAACAGCAGGGCCGCCAGCACGGCGCCGACATAATAATAATTGACCCCGAAAACGATCATAAATGCGATCAGGCCGAGCAGCATCATTTGCCGGACGAAGCGGTCGATCTGCCGCTGCAGGGGCGTCGGTTCCGATTCAATGGATTCAATGGATTTGCCCAGCTTGCCGAATTCGGTTTTCACGCCCACGGCCTGCACCCGGGCGATGCCCGAGCCGGAAGCTACCACGGTGCCCTGAAACACGCGGTTATGGCCTTCAGCCACGGTTTTGTCGGCCGGCAGCGATTCGCCGGTAAGCACAGCCTCGTCGATGCTCAGGTCGTTTTGCTGCACCACCGCGGCGTCGGCCGGCAAACGTTCACCCTCGGCAAACAGGATCAGGTCGTCCACCACCACTTCCTCGGCCGGGATGATCGCTTCTTTTCCGTTGCGCAACACCCGCACCTTCGGCTGGGAATACTGGCTCAGCGCCTCCAGCGCCTTCTCGCTCCGGTTTTCCTGCACCACCTCGATGATGATCACAAAAAGGATCGCCGCCAGCATGAAAAGGGCGTCCCCCGTGTCGCCAATCAGAAAATATAGAACACAAGCCAGCAACAACAGCAGGAACATCGGCTCTGTGAATACCTCGGCCAGGATTTTCCAAATTTGCCTTTTCGGGCGCAGGTACAGGCTGTTGGCGCCGTGCAGGGCCCGGCTGGCCGTCACCCCGGCGTCGGTTAGGCCGGTCAGTACAGGATTTGCGGGATGGTTGTCAGACACTTAAATATTGTTTTGTGGCAAACGTAGAAGTCCCAAAGGCAGTCAGAGGGTATTTTTATCAGCGATGTCCATGATTTTGCAGACATTTGAGCGCAATGAAGCAACTTTTCGAC
>CALEYM010000745.1 GCA_937926185.1 uncultured Bacteroidota bacterium
GGGCAAGCCCCCCTCCCCTTGGGGGGAGGGGATGGGGGTGGGGCCGAAACGCGGCCGGCAATCCAGTTATCTCTCCCTCCGTGCCTCCGTGTCTCCGTGGTGAATAAAAATACTCCCCGGCCATTTTTTGAACCACCTCCGCCGTTCCGTCCTCCGAAAAGTCATCCGCCACCAGTATCTCCAGCAAATGCGGCGGATACCGCGCCGCCAGCACCGATTCGAGGCAGGCGCCGATGTTTCCGGCTTCATTGCGGGCCGGTATCACCACTGATACCGTCGTTCGCGGGGTGAAACCGGGCGGAACTTCCCATGCGGGCAGCCGCCGCCAACCATACAGGTAAATGGCCATGATAGCGGCGTAAGCCAGGGTGAGGGAGAGGGAAAAAAGGATAATACCGCCGGGCATTGGAGATTATTTCAACAACACGGCTAACAGCGCCAACATCGCCGGCAGCGCCTGCACATACCATATCATCCGGCTGGCCGTGGCTCCGCCGTAAATACCAGCCGCGGCCACGCAGCCGAGGAAAAACAGCGCCACGTTCCGCGCCCACACCGGGTCGCCGATCAGCAGTGACCAGATGAGCCCGGCGGCCAGAAAACCGTTGTACAGCCCCTGGTTGGCGGCCATGACCCTCGTGGGTTTGAACAGTTCGTCGGGCATGGCGCCGCGAAAGACTTTTTTGCCGCGCGTTTCCCAGGCGAACATTTCCAGCCAGAGGATGTACAGGTGTTCGAGGGCGACAACGGCGATGAGGATTTGGCTGAGTAATTGCATATCTGTTTTTTAATCGTCAATTTCTTCTTCTTTTTTCGCCCGCTCGATAGCCGTGTTGATGCGTTCGAAAAACGCCGGCGTAGGGCCTTCACACAGATACACCTGATCGCCGTGTTGCCGGGAAAGCGGCATATCCAGTTCCCACACTTTTTCTATTTTTTGAAAAAAACCGGGCATGTCGTCGCCCAGTTCATCGTTCACGTAAATGAGGGTTTGGAAATTGGCGGGCAGGCTGTCGGGCAGCCAGTAGCGGTAATTGTCGCTGAAACTCATGACTTTCGTGACGCCGTATTTTTTGCCGAAATGTTCGATGGCGCCTGCCTGACCGTAATTTTCGGCGTATATGGCTGCCGCGGATTTGTCCGGGATGTTCTGCCAGGTTTTGCCGGCTGCTTCGGCCAGTTCTTGCCAGCCGATCATGTCGGCAAAATCCTGCGGCAGGGCGTAGTAATTGCCGTCTTCCCAGCGCAGGATGTCCTGCAGGCCGGGTATTCTGGCCATTTGTTGCGCAAAGCGGGCTTCCTTTTCGGGCGGGAACAGTGGTAGGGCGGCGGGCAGCACAAGGGCCCCGATGAGCAGCATAAAAGCGGGCACGGCATACCGAAGCCACTGCAGGCGGTTTGCGGTTTGCCGCTCCAGAAACGCCGCGCCGGCAGCCAGGAGGACCGGGTAAGCGCCGAGCGAATAGTAACTTTTGGCGCTGAAATACAGCAGTACCGCCAGGACGCTCAGATACATCCAACCGAAAATCCGCCATGGGGCGGCTTCTTTCCGGAACAACAAAAAATACAATCCGCAAAGCCAAACGGGCAATGCCGGCAGGAAAAACCTAAGTTGATCGCCGAAAAAACTGCCCGCCGACACATGCGCGAACTGCGTGGCAGCCAGTTCGCCAATATGGCGGAATACAGGGAAGCGGTGTTCCGCCTGCCAGGCGATGTTGGGCGAAAAAACGAGCAGGGCCAGGCCGGCGGCGAGGTAAAATTTTTTATCGGTAAAAATGCGACGGTTTTTGGTGAACAGCAGCCCCGGCAACATGGCGAACAGGAATATAAGCACCGAATATTTATTCAGCAGACCCAGGCCCGCCGCCGCGCCGAACCACAGCAGCCACAACGATTTTTCCGTGTTAATGTATTTGAGAAAAAGCCAGCACAGCAGCGTCCAGTAAAACACGTCGAACACAACGGGCATGAACAACATACAGGGGCGCAGGTAAGCCCCCGAAGTCAGCCCGGCCAATCCGATCAGGATCATGGAGAATTTTCCTGTCGCGGCGTTCTCCCCGGGGAGCATTTCTTTCGCCATCAGTCCGGTAAGCAGCACGGTGGCCGTGCCGAACAAGGTGGAAATCAACCGGATGGCTTCCACCGAGCCGCCCAGTATGCTGTCGCCGAACCAGGCCCAGAAACCGATGCCCGCCGGCACCGAGGCGTAACCCCAGTCGAGGTTTCTGCCGAGCGCGAGGTACAGCAACTCGTCGCGGTGGAAGGACCATTGGCCGTTGAGGAATAAATGGAACAAGAGTTTGACGACAAGGAAGATTGCCAGCCAATGCAGCCAGGATAGTTTTTTCATACGGCGCCTTTAATGCGGCAAAATACCGTTTACTTTTTCGTCAGCAAAAAAGCAACCAGGAAAAACAACCAGCATATCGCGTAACAAACAATGGGGACGATGAACGTCAGCAAACAAAGCGGTACGAGGAAAACCGTCCAGAAGATCAGGTTCGCCGTGATGTATTTCCGGTCGTGCTCCGAGGGTATGTAGTATTTGGCAAAAAGTAGATTCATGCCTGCCGTGAAAAGCGAGAACATAGTGAGGCAAAGCGAAAAGAAGAAAAACAGGTCGTACATCGTCCGGTTGACACCCGTGAGGGTGTGGTTCATCATCAGATCGAGCAGCTGGCGTTCGGTGTCGTTGGTGGGTACGGGTTTGTTGATCAGGCTGAGGCTGTGCAGCAAACCGGTAATGAGCAGCGCCCAGGAACCGGCCTTAAACCAGAATTTGTAGTTTTTGAACATGACGCCTAATGATTTAGTTCTGTGGCGTAAAGATCAAATATTTCGCCTGATAAAACCACTGAGACGCCGTATAAACCGCTGGAGAAAAAAGGGGCCGCTGATGCTCAGTCCAGCCAATAATACCGCCAGTTTGCCACGCCTGTCTCACCGCTGAAATAATGCCCTTTCCGGTGGTGGCGCTGGGTTTTGTCATACTCCACTACCTCGATGGTGGCGCCGTGTACCTGTTTGAAGTACAGGTAGAAGGCGTCCGGGGTTTTTTCGTAGTCAAAATGGTTTACGCCCATGACGCTGGTCGAAGGAAGTTTCAGCAGGAAGCCGGGTTGCAGTTCGGCGAGTGAATCCGGATATCGGCCCTCCCGCTCCCGGAACCGTTCGATGGCGGCGATCAGCGGCTCGCTCTGGCGGATGGCTTTTACCCGGCTGGCGGCGGCCAGGGGGTCTTGCAGCCAGAGTTTGGCCGCCAGCACAACGAGCGGGATGCTCAGCAGGTAAAGCGGGGCGGGGCTGAATTTCAAAACGACCTGCCGCCGCAATTTCCCGATACCCCGAGCGGTTGTCCAAAGCAAAAAAAGCCCGATGGGAACGGACACCGCGGTTACCCACCAGCCGTCGTCGTGGGTGAGGCCGGCTGTCACCAACGCGTAAGCGAAGACCCCGACCAGCGTCGCGGCAATGGCGAAGTAGAATCCGTTGTTCCAGTGGTTGACTTTCAGGCCCGCGGCGCCCCGGAATTTCCGTAATTCAAAAAATGCCCACACAAGGCCCAGCGGTAGTGTCAGAACGCCGAAAAAGCCCGCCATTTGCCCCAACGCCGACAAGCCGATGGACAGTTTGTTGGATGGGCCGGGCATAAACGGTAATACGACGAAAAGGGCAAAAAGCAAATTGAGGGCGAGCAGGCGGAGCCAAGCGGATGTTTTCATAGCGGCAAAAGTTGAATGGTTGAAGATGATCTCGGGCCGCCAAAGGCGCAGTATATCGGCGATAAAAAGCCGGCGGGCTTTCGTTTCGCCAAGTCGGGCGGCGTTGAGCTGGAACTGCTCCAGCAGGTCGCCCTCGATCTCTTCCAGGAAAGCGGGATGGCAAAACCAGCGGAAAAAGGCAAGCGGCAGGCGGGGTGGCCGAAGTTCGTCGGTGGGTTTCATGCGATACGGAATTGAAAGTTCGGAATAGCGTTCCACAACGCCGCGCGCTGCTCCCGGATTTGGGTCAGGGCTTGCTGCCCTTGTGCGGTGATCGTGTAGTAGCGTTTGCGTTTACCACCCCGCGCGTGGGTCGCTTCGCCAAACTCGGAACGAACCATACCCTTGTCTTCCAGCCTCTTGAGCACGATCTGTACTGCGCCGAGGCTGGCGTTGCGGCCGATGCGGCTTTTGAGTTCTTCGACGAGACCCACGCCGTAGGCTTTCCCGTCGAGCACGGCAACAGTGAGCAGCACCACTTCTTCAAATTCTCCGAGACTGTATTGCGTCATGTAATTTTATTTTTACTACAAATGTAGTTTTTATTTAAACTACAATTATAGTAAAAATATTTTTACTACTTAATGATATTTTTGCCGGAAAACAAGTCTCATCTTCCAAAACAGGACTCCAACTGCCCGGGTGTGTCCCAAGCTT
>CALEYM010000746.1 GCA_937926185.1 uncultured Bacteroidota bacterium
TGTTCCATTCCTAAAAATTTGGCCCGGATTTCCTTTGCTTCTAAATAAAGCGCCTCCTTTTTCTGGTGATTTCCAATAAAAGACGGGAACTCGGCAAGATTGGTCAATAATCGGGCGTAAAGGGGATGCTTCTTTCCTAAGGTCCTCTCCCAAATTTCTTTTACCTCCAGGAAAAATTGCTCCGCCTTTTGATAATCGCCCTTGGCCGAATAGAGCGTCGCAAGGTTATACAAACTTGTAGCGTAGTCAGAATGGTTCTTACCTTGGGTTTTAGCCCTTATTTCTTTAGATTCAAGTATATAGGCTTCCATCTTTCCAAAATCACCTATCGCCTCATAAAGGAAGGCTAGATTGTCCAGAGCCTGCGCATATTCAACATGCTCTTTACCATACACCCTTTCCCGAATTGCCTTGGCATTTAATAATACTTTTTCAGCTTGAAGATAACGGCCTTGATCCCTGTATAGAAGACCTAAGTTATTGAGCGCTTTAGCGTAGTATGGATTATCCTGTCCTGAAATCTTTTCCCAAACACGGATGCCTTCCAGATACAGTCTTTCCGTATCCTGATACCGCCCCATTAAATAATACGTTCTCCCATGTAGAATAAGCGCACTGGCAAAATAAAAATCCAATTCTCCATGTACATCTTTTATTTTCTCCTTCGCCAGCAAAATTGTTTGCAGTGCATCATCAAAGTGGCCCTGATTTGACAATTGAAGGTTGCGCTTAATAAGGCTGTCAATAATAAACGAATCCCTGTTCTGGCTAAAAACTGAAAAAACAGCGAAGACAAATACAAAAAGGAACATAGTTTTCATGGCACGACAACAGTTAAAGGGTGAGCAAAAAAGCGTGTCGCAGGGGAACTGGGGTTGGGGGATTAGCGGAACTAAAGATACGGGAAACCGGGCTTCCGCACAGCTGAATTACTCAAATAATGCATCCATGGTCAACTCATTTTCCACGATTCCTCCGGCCGAGGCGGTACGAGTCAGGCCGTAAGTGGTGGGCATGGTGAGAAATACGGCATTTTTGGTACCGGTCACTTCCTTAAAGCTGATCTTCTTTTACAAAATCAGCGGAATGTTAAAAAAATAAACACTTTCCGCTGATTTGCCTGCATTTACTTCTCTGAACAAACCTTCACTCCACCAGCACAAACCCCGCCCAATAATACGGATCCAACCCCGCCTCCCGCAGCTCTTTTTGGGCCGCCCGGAACGCCTCCGGTATCGCCATTTTTTCTTCCAGCCATTTTTTGTAAAAGGTGGCCATCAGCAGGGAGCTCTGCTTGTCGGGCGCCTGCCACAGCGACATGATCAGATACTTCGCACCTGCGATTTTGAACGCCCGTTGCAGGCCGTACACGCCTTCGTTGCCCTGGATGTCGCCAAGACATAAAACCCTCCAAATTCAGGCGAATTCAGTGAATTCATTTGCGAAATTTTACTAAATTCGGTGAATTACATTACTTTTGTGTGTATCTGAATATTTCAAATAGCCACAGGTCAAATCACATGGAGGTTATAAAAAGGCAAATAGAAGAACGCTTGTTATCCAGGTTGCTGCCCGGGAAAGTGCTGGTTTTGTTGGGCCCGCGCCGAGTCGGCAAAACCTTTTTGGTGAACCGTTTGCTGTCCGGCATTCAGGAGCCGCATCTGTACTGGAGCGGGGAGGACACTGAACTGTGGAAGCTGTTGGAAACCCGGAGTGTGGCGCATTACAAGAACCTGATCGGCACTTACCGCCTGCTGGTTATCGATGAAGCGCAAAAGATCCGGGATATCGGGGCTGTGCTCAAGCTTATGGTGGATCATATCGAGGGACTTAAGGTGATTACCACCGGCTCGTCGGCATTTGACCTGAACAAACGACTGGGCGAGCCGCTCACCGGCCGGAAATGGACCTACCACTTGTTCCCCTTGTCCGAACAGGAATGGTCGGGCAAGGAGGATTTTCTGACGCAACAAACCAATCTGCGGGAACGCATGGTGTTGGGCAATTACCCGGAGCTGATTCATTTGCCTGACCGAAACGACAAAGTGGCGTACCTGACCCAATTAGTCCGCGATTACCTGCTCAAAGACATACTTGAACTGGAGGGATTGCGCAACACGCACAAGGTCATGGACCTCCTTCGGTTGATTGCGTTTCAGACCGGAAGCGAGGTCTCTATTTCAGAACTGGGCCGTCAACTCGGCATGGACAAAAACACCGTCGAACGCTACCTGAACCTGCTGGCCGAGATATTTGTCCTGTTCAACGTACGCGCATACTCCCGCAACCTGCGCAAAGAGATCACCAAAAGTTCCAAATGGTATTTCTACGATACCGGCATCCGAAATACCGTGATCTCCAACTTCAACCCCATGGCGTTGCGAAACGATCAGGGCATTCTTTGGGAAAATTACATGATCAGCGAACGCATTAAATACCAACAGTACAACGCCCTGGCGTCCAACAACTTTTTTTGGCGCACCTATGATCAACAGGAAATTGATTGGGTGGAGGAGCGCGGAGGCCGCCTGTACGGGTATGAAATGAAATGGGGAAAACAAAGCGCCAAAATTCCGCCGGCCTGGGCCGCCGCTTACCCCGATAGCGCATTTGAGGTGGTGCATCCGGGGAATTTCAGGGACTTTGTGATGTGAAAGGTAAGATGCAACCTTTGGAAAGAGTTATCACTCCACCAACACAAACCCCGCCCAATAATACGGGTCCAGCCCCGCCTCCCGCAGTTCCTTCTGCGCTGCCCGGAACGCTTCCGGGATCGTCATTTTCTCCTCCAGCCACTTGCGGTAAAACGTCGTCATCAGCAGCGAGGTCTGTTTGTCGGGTACCTGCCAGAGCGACATGATGAGGTACTTCGCCCCGGCTATTTTGAAGGCCCGCTGCAAGCCGTATACGCCCTCGTTGCCCTGTATGTCGCCCAGGCCGGTTTCGCAGGCGGAAAGCACAACTAATTCGGTGTTGGAGAGGTTCATCTGGCTGATCTCGTAGGCGGTGAGGATGCCGTCTTCCATGTTTTCACGCAAAGGTTTTCCGGTTTTCCAGGCATGGTTGGCGCCGGCGAGGATAAGGCCGGAGCGGATCATGGGGTGATCGGAAATCTTAAAAACCGGCTCAGCAAATTGCGAATTACGGAATGCGGATTGCGGATTGGGATCGGGAAAAAAGAACCCGTGGGTGGCGATGTGGAGGATGCGGGTGGAGGGGATGTCCGATGCGCCTACCGCTTTGAAGGCTTCTTCTGTAGCTTTTTTGCCCAGGTAAATCCCAGAAGAGAACCGGGTTTTTTCCAGCAGTGCGCCAATATCTGTCACCTCCTTTTCTGTGCCCGGCAGGTAGTTCCAGTTATCTCCGCGTTGGGGTAGGGAGCGGTCGGCGTAGGAAAATGAAAGTGCCTTCACATGAGCAGGCCATGTTTCACGACCGGCGGTATCGTTTTTGATACTTGCTGTATCCGTTTCATATTGAATGCCGCCGAAAAGCGCCGCCGTATTGTCTGAACCGGGTTTAACCCTTTGCGGCAGAACCAGTGAGCGTGTGCTGTTGAGCCGCACCAGGCTCACCCGGTCGGACAGTGTTTTGCCGGCTTTGAGTGGGATAGCGTCGAAATTAACGCGGTGAAGCAGGCCGGACGGGGAATAATACACCGTCTTGACGCCGCGCAAACACTTTTCCAGGGGTTGCCAAACGAGTTCGTACAAGCCATTTAAGTAAGCCTGCCGGATGGGGCTAGCACCGCGTGCAGCGTAGGTAAGGGCAATGTTTTCGCTTTGGTTTTTTAAGGAGAAAAATGGCCGCAGTTGTTTTTCTTCAAAGAGGGGAATGAATACCGGTTGTTTTGAACGTGGAAGCAGTACAAAGGCGGCATACATTACACTGTCAGTGGGCTGCGGATGGTGAAACTTATAATCAACAAACTCCACCGCTGCTTCGCCGATCTGAAGCGCGGCCTGCACCTCCTTCCAGTCGATCTGCCGTGAGGCTTCAGTGAAGCCGGTCACCGTTCGGGCCAACACTTTTTGGATGCTGTCGGCCTTTGCTTCCAGGTTGGGCACGTTGTTTCGTTCGGCAACCGGTTTGCCATACTCGCCGGCCAGGCGGCGTTCGTACGATTTCAGCAGATTGAACCTTTCCGTGGCAGTCGAATCCGAGAGCGCCAGTCGTTTGAGTTGATTGGCAGCATTGAGTAGAAAACCTTTGTAAAAAAGGCAGTTGTCGTAACAAGCTTGAAGAATATTGGATTTTTTGTGTTTTGCAAGTTGAATAAATGACAAAGCCTGTAGGTGGCTTTTTGTATATTTATGCAGGAAAAGATGCTGTTCGCGCTCCGACAAATGCTTTGAAGACCTGATAGCCAGTTGCTTATTCAAATAGACCAATTCGCTTAACAGTAGCCCGGCTTTTTTATATT
>CALEYM010000747.1 GCA_937926185.1 uncultured Bacteroidota bacterium
ACTGCTCCCTGTTCTGCTGCTCGCCGCCGCCCTCCCGGCCCAACAGCCCGCCCCCAACGCTCCTCCGGAAAAAGGCGCCACACCCCTCGCCACTCATCACTCATCGCTCATCGCTCATCACTCCACAAGAGCCGTCGTCATCGGTATTTCCGACTACCAGGATCCCGCCATCCCCGACCTGCGCTTCGCCCACCGCGACGCAGAAGCTTTTGTGCAATGGTTGCGCGCGTCGCAGGGCGCCCTGGATCATGAGCGCATAAAGCTCCTGACCAACGAACAGGCAACCGCCGGGCGGGTGGCCGAGGCGCTCGGCGCGCTCATCGAAGAAACCCGCGAAGGCGAACAGGTGATCATATACTTTTCCGGGCACGGCGACGTGGAACGAAAGACGGTCAGCCAACCCGGTTATTTGCTCTGCTGGGATGTACCGTCGCGGGTGTATATGGGCGGCGGCGCTTATTCGCTGGCGCATTTGGAGGATGTTATTTCGACCCTGTCGCAGCAAAATAAAGCGAGGGTTGTCCTCATTGCCGACGCCTGCCACGCCGGCAAACTCGCCGGCAGCACGGTCGGCGGCGCGCAACTGACCGCCGCCAGCCTGGCGCAACAATTTGAAAACGAGATCAGAATTTTATCCTGCCAACCCAGCGAATTCAGCCTGGAAGGCGTGCAATGGGGCAACGGACGCGGCGTATTCAGTTATCACTTAGTGGATGGATTGTCCGGTTTAGCCGACCGGAACGCGGATCAATCGGTCACGCTCGGCGAAATCATCCGGTACCTGGAAGACCGTGTACCGGCGGAGGTAGCGCCCCAAAGCCAGATACCGCTGGCAGTGGGCAACCGGACAGAACAACTGGCAAAAGTGGACGCCAGGGTGTTATCGGATTTGCGGCAAAATAAAACACGCCGCGCCCCGGCCTTTGCACCCGTGGAAAGCAAGGGTCTGGAAGACGAAATCCTTGCCAGGGCGGATTCCGGCGCCAGGGCCACATACACCGCGTTTAAACTGGCCGTGCAGGAGCGGCGCTTTCTCCCTGTCCCGATGCAGTCGGGGGTGCCTGCCGGTCCCGAGCCCTCGGGATGCGCGGAGGATTATTACACGGTTTTGCAGCAGCAGGAAGCGCTCGCGTCCTTGCATGGCGCCATGAAACGCAACTATGCCGCCGCGCTTCAGGACGACGCGCAGCAGGTGTTGAACAGTTTTTTAAAAACCGATATGAACGAGATCACCCGGACACGCCTGAAAAAAGTACAAAAATACCAGCCCTATCCGGCGCTGTTGGAAAAGGCGGCGCAATTGCTGGGGCCGGATCACTACTTTTATCCGGAGCTCATGTCGCGGAAAAACATCTTTGAAGGTATTCTGGCGCATTTACAGGCGCCCCGCCTGAACGACCGCGAGACGGGTAACAATATCCTGAAATACTATCGCGAAGCCTTGCGCTGGCAACCCGACAACCCGCTGACCTTCAATTTTATCGGCCGGGTGTACAGTAGTTTTATGGCCGACCTGGATTCGGCGGAATATTTCACCCGCAGGGCCAGCGAATTTGCGCCCGCCTGGGTGCTTCCCATGGGCACATTCGCTTTCGAACTAACGAACCGTTATCACAAGTATGAGCGGGCAAAACAATGGCTGGACAAAGCCCTGGCCATTGATTCCAGCTCCGCCTATTTGTTTAATCAATACGGCATTTGGTGCGCTGAAAACCGCCGCTTGCAGGAAGCGGATTCGCTGTTCCGAAAAGCCCTGGAGTACGACAGTACCAACACCTGGTACTATGGGAATTATGCCTTCAATTGCGAGCGGATGGGCAAGTTCCGGGAAAGCGTACGGGCGCATCTCCATACGATCCGGCTGGATTCGACCCTCGTTTCTGCATACGTCAACTTAGGCAACCTGTATGTAAGACAAAGCGAGTATGATAACGCCGAACGATGGTACAAAAAAGCGATCGCCGTAGATTCCTTTTGCTCGCTTTGTTTTAGCGGCCTGGGCATCCTGTATGCGAATACCAACAGAACAGACGAGGCCATTGCCCCCCTTTTCAAGGCCACGGAAACAGACCCGGCCAATTTATATGCCTGGGGAACCCTGGGGAATCTGTACCTGGGTAAAAAGGATTACCCCGCGGCAATAGAGGCTTACCGGGGCGTTTTGCGTGTCGACTCGGCCACACGGCTCGCTACGCTTGCATACAGCGGCATCGGAACCGCCCTGGAACGCACCGGGAAAACGGATGAAGCGATAGCCGCCTGTCGCCGTTCGGTGGAACTGGATTCCACCAATATCTGGGCGATGTGCGGCTGGGCCAGGGCCTTGCTGAAAAAGGGCGCCATGGCCGAAGCCGGGACCATGCTCGACCGGGCCAATGCCGTGAACGCAACGGACTGGGTTTCCTATCATTTTGTTTTGCTCGACGCGCAAACCGGACTTCACGCCCGGGCACTGGAGCGCCTTGAACCTCTTTTGACAAAAGTCCCGGTGCTTAACTACGATGAACTGCAATCCGAACCGCTACTGGCGCCTTTGCGGAATTTGCCGGAATGGCAGGCATTTATGGAAAAACATTTTCAAAAATAAGTCGGTTAAAGCAACAACACCGACCTCCTTCATCCTGTGGGTAATCGGGATATCCTGAGGGCAGAAGAGACGCCGTTGCGGGAACACTCATCCCGGCCCGTTACCGCTTCACCCCCATCATTTTCCGCGTCCGCGTACCAAATGGCGTGGTCAGTTCGTAGTACAGCAGGCCGCTGACGTTCAATTCATCCGGGCGAATTACCGCTTCCTGATAACCCGCCGGGTAAAATCCGTCGGAGCGCCAGAGCTCGCGGCCGCTGACGTCGAACACGCGCAGTTGGGCGTCGCAGGCTTCGGGCAAAATGAATCCGATGATCGTGCCGTTGCTGAACGGGTTCGGGCGGTTTTGCAGCAGTACCGCCGATCCCGAGGATTCGGGATCGGCGGTATTTCCGGCGCTCAATATCCCCTCCGGATCGATAAAAACCAGCAGCACCTCACGCCGGGCAAAATCACTCGTGTAAGCTGCCGAAGTCAGTACCTCCGGGTCGAGCGACATGACGTCGCCGAGTTTCAATCCGCCGCGCAATACTTTGAAGCGAAGGCGATGCACCGGTTGCATATCCGGAACCGTGACACCCTCCGATTCCGTCCAAAGCGCGCGCAGTTCGCCCATATCGGCCCGGTAGGCGCCGAAATTTGCCGACTCGTCGAGCTGGACATCCGTACCGATACCGCTGGCGCCTGCATACTTAAGTACCGCCGGATCGAAACGCAAACCGTGCTGGAACGCGACGAGGTCGGTGAAATTCAGGGCTGCAAAATCTATATCCACCGTTTCGCCGGATTTAAGTACCCGGTCCTGTACCTGCCAGACAAGCGGTGAAGCGAACGGATCGGGTTTCAGATCGGGG
>CALEYM010000748.1 GCA_937926185.1 uncultured Bacteroidota bacterium
GGGGTTGGGGGGAGGGCCGGGGGGAGCGCCGGGGACAGCACATCGCGGCAAAATAATCTTCCCGCGCATTTTTGTAAACAAAATATTTATGTTTGCTGCCGGCGTTCAAAACGGCGGCGCGTTGCGTTCCTGAAAAAGCGCGCTGTAAGCCGGGCGCCGGTTTATATTGTCCGATAAGACATGGCTCAAAAAAGCATAGTACTCTTCCTGCTGCTGTTTCCGGCCTTTTGGGCCTGCAAAACCGCGCAAAAAGGCGCTTCGGGCCCGGCGGATATCGAAGTCATTGCCTACTACAGCGGCAATGCCGATGAGGTAGGCCGGTTTCGCGCCGATCAGCTGACCCAGATCATTTACAGTTTTTGCCACCTGCGCGGCAACGAGCTGGCGGTAGACAATGCCGCCGACAGCCTGACCATCCGGCGGCTCGTGGCATTGAAACAAAAAAATCCGCGGCTGAAAGTGCTGCTTTCCCTGGGCGGCTGGGGCGGCTGCGAAACCTGCTCCCCGGTATTTGCCGGCGAAGCGGCGCGGCGGGAATTTGCCGCTTCCGTGCTGCGGCTGATCCGGGAATACGGCTGCGACGGCATCGACCTCGACTGGGAATACCCCGCCATCGAAGGCTATCCCGGCCATGCCTACGACCCCGCCGACAAACGCCATTTCACCTTGCTGGTGCAGGAACTGCGCCGGGTGCTGGGGCCCCGCTACGAGATCAGTTTCGCCGCCGGCGGTTTTCAGCGTTTTTTCGACCACTCCGTCGAATGGGCCGAAGTAATGCCCCTGCTCGACCGGGTGAACCTGATGAGCTACGACCTCGTGAGCGGATTCAGCACCCAAACGGGGCACCATACGCCCCTGTACTCCTCGCCCCGGCAGCAGCTCTCGGCCGATTACGGCGTGCGCTACCTCGACTCCATAGGCGTACCCCGGAAAAAAATCGTGATCGGCGCGGCTTTTTACGCCCGCAGTTGGGAACAGGTACCCAATACCGACCGCGGACTGTACCAGCCCGGCAAGTTCAAATCGTTTATTTCCTTCCGGCAGTTCGATACGAGGCTCTCGCCGAAAGACGGCTTCGTTTTTTACCGCGATTCCATCGCGCAGGCGCCTTATGCCTACAGCGTCGCGCGCGGCGAATTCGCCACTTTCGACGACGCGACTTCCGTTGCTCTAAAGACCAAATACGCCCGCGAAAAAGGATTGGGCGGGATCATGTTCTGGCAATTGGGCGGCGATACCGATACGAACGGGCTGTTGCAGGCGATTCACGATGCGCGGCATAGCAAAATGAACTACAACCGCCGCGCCACGAAATGATACAGTTCTTCCTTCATTTCATGGAACAGGCGCCCGAAAGTTTCCACGCGGTCGCTTAGTTCCGCCTCTTCCCTGGGCCGGCTGTTTTCGGCGAAAACGGGGTTGTTTTCAAACAGTTTTTCGATCTGGTTTTCGTACTGTTTGATGTCGTGGCGCAGGATATCGTGTTGTTCGCGCTGGAGAATCAGTTGGTTTTGAAAGTGTTCCACCATGGCCAGCACTTCATGGCCGGTATTTTTGGCGACTACTTCTTCCAGGCGTTTTTGCAAAACCTGCATTTCATCTTTGTAAAAGGCCAGGTAGTTGAGCCAGGTATTGTGGTGTTGGTGCTGATCAAGATATGTTTCTCTCTTCATAATAACTAAGGTGTTTTTTCCGGGGGCAAGATAGGGTGTTCCGGGAAAAAGCGAATACGGGCTTATCTCACCGGCGCCGATGACTTTGCGCATCCCGCGCGGGAGAATGTCGCCGGAAAAATTTTCCGTTTTCAGCGTCAAACATTTACCTTTGCGCTTGCTTTTTGAAAAGCATTCTTTTTTACGATTTAAACTATTGATTTTCAAATAATTATACCAAAATGGCTTTAATCGGACAGATTCGGAAACAAGGGTGGCTGCTGATCACGATGATGATTTTGGCCCTGGGGGGCTTTATTCTGATGGACGTGATCACCAACGCGGAACGGTCCGCCGCCGGCGACGTGAATACCCTGGGCAGGGTGAACGGCAAGGAGATCAAACGCAATGAGTTTGACAATTATGAAAAACTGATCTACGCCAACAGCCAGGGCAGTCCGTTCCAGGTGCGGGAGCAGATATGGAAATATTTCGTGGAAGACGCGGTTATTTCCCAGGAAGCCGAGGCGCTGGGCCTGGGGGTGAGCAAGGAAGAACTGATCGATCTTCAGTTTGGCAACAACCTCAGCCCGATCATCGTGGAGCGTTTCAGGGGGCAGGACGGCCAGCCCAACCGCGCCACCCTGTCGAGCATAAAAGCCGCTATCGAGCAGGGTTCCTTTACCGATCCGGTCAACCGTTCCTATTGGGCCACGCAGGAGAAGGAGATCGTTAAAGACCGCCTGCAGGGCAAAATTACGAGCATGGTGCTGAAAGGGGTGTACACGCCCCAATGGCAGGCCGAAATGGCTTTCCGCGAAAACAACCAGCGCATCGACTTCGCCTACGTCCGGATTCCCTACGAAAAAATAAACGACAGCGAAGTGCAGCTCACCGACGACGATTACGCCGCTTATCTGAAGGAGAATCCGCGTTTGTTCGACGAAACAGAAGAAATCCGCTCGGTGAGTTACGTCGCTATCGACGTGTACCCCACCGCCGGCGACAGCGCGGCCACCCGCGACGCCGCGGCCCGCCTGATCGAAGGCCTGCGCGCCGCCCCGAACGACTCGGTCTACATCGTGTCGAACAACGGCAATTACGATAAATCTTACCGCACGAAAGATAACCTGCCGGCATCCGTGGCCGACACCCTGCTGCAACTGCCCCTCGGCAGCATCGTCGGGCCTTTCATGGATCAGGGCGCCTGGGCCCTGGCCAAGATCATCGACCGCAAAGTGATACCCGACTCGGTGAAAGCCCGCCACATCCTGCTGCGCGAGGCCAACCCGGCCAACGAGCAGCGCATCGACAGCCTGCTGACCCTGCTGAACACGAAAAAGGCGACTTTCGACAGCCTGGCCATTCAAAACAGCCAGGACGGCTCGGCTTCCAAGGGCGGCGACCTCGGCTGGTTCGCCGACGGCGCGATGGTGCCCGAATTTAACAATATCTGCTTCTACGAAGGCGTACAGGGCAAATATTACAAGGTAGCCACGCAGTTCGGCTGGCACCTGATCGAGATCACCGGCAAAAAGTTCATCAAAAATGCCACCGGCGTACGGGCGGCCTACATCAGCCAACCCATCGAGCCGAGCACTCAAACGCAGCAGGTGGCCAAAGACCGCGCCCTGGCCATGGTGCAGCAGGCTAAAACGCTCGAAGACCTGAATAGCATAGCCGGCAAGGAAAACCTGCCGGTGCAGAACAGCGGCCCCGTAAGAGCGAACGATTACGTGCTGGGCGCCCTGAACCTCGGCGACGATTCGCGGGAAGTGATCCGCTGGGCTTTTGACAAAAAAACGAAAGAAAACACCGTGGCTAAAGAAATCTTTTCTTTCCGCGACCCGAACGGCGGTTATTTCGACAGCAAATACGTGGTGGCCGCCCTGAAAAGCATAACGCCCCCGGGCTCTGCGAGCGTCGCCACCCTGAAGGCGTCGCCCCGGGCCGAACTGGAAGTCAGAAACCGCAAAAAAGCGGAAATGATCAAAGCCAAACTGCAAACCGCCGGCGACATGCTCGCCGCGGCGGGTCAGTGGGGCGTCAGCGTGGATACCGCCAAGGGCGCCTCGATGTTGCAAACTTTCCTGCCCAACGGCGGTTCCGAACCCCGTATCGTGGGCCTGGCGTTTTCGCTGGCCAAAGACGCCGTCAGCAAACCGGCGGCCGGCACGAACGGCGTCTATATCGTCAAACCGCTGACCGCGGTTGCCGACATGCCCCTGCCGCCCGACCTGAACATGTTCCGGCGCCAGGTGAACTCTTCGGCCAATGCCGGCATCCGGATGAACCTGATGAATTCGCTGGTGAAAGAGGCGGAGACGAAAGACTTCCGGAGCAGGTTTTTTTAAAATGAAAGCCGGGGAAATATTATTCGTTATCGTGCAGACAGGGTTGTATCAAAAGTCCGTGTATCAGGATGTCTTAATTATTGAGCGAAATATTGTTTTGATTGCGTCGCGGTTTTAAACTTTCCAGGTTTTAAAAACCTGGAAAGTTTGGACGGGAATCGAATAATATTTGGCCAAGTTATCAACTAATTCCGGCATACCGACAACCGGAACAGAAAGTCTTCTTTACTTTTATTGATCGGTAAAACCTGCCTTATAAAACCACAGGCAATCAGTTCTTCCAGTACGGTAGTAAGACCGCCGCCGCTGGGAATGCCCGAAGCCGCTACTATTTTCCCCCGGCTCATGCCTTTGTTTTTGGAAGCCAGCACGCGCACTACCTTTTCGTGCTGACCGCTGTTTCTAAACAGTGCTGCATAAAGGTTTTGAAATTCGTTTTGCAGCCTTGCTCCTGGCAGGAAAAACCAATCATCGAGCACCCGCGGCACGCTGCGTCCCGGAAGAATGTCGGTCAGGTAAAAGGGCACTCCGCCGACACACATATAAAATTGAGCGATGTCCCGCGACGTCCAATTTACGCCGTTCATTTCCAGAAATTCGCGGGTTTCCCGGAGGGTAAAGGGCGCCAGCCGTACGTGGCAGGTGATGCGATTATGTAACCCGCCTCTATCGTTGATAACTTTTTGGATGATCCAGGATGCTTTGTAACAGGGCCACCTCGTTTTTTCTTCCGGCTATTTTCATTTTATATTTCGCCAAGTTTAGCCAAAAATAAGGCAAGTTGGCGAAATATAAACATGTACCTGCCGGACTTTACCGCCGAGCGTGGGCTATGCGTACCCGCCGCGCCCCACCCTCACCGTCAACCCCACCCTTGTCCCA
>CALEYM010000749.1 GCA_937926185.1 uncultured Bacteroidota bacterium
GGGCCCTGCCGTTTCAATTTATGGATCATTTTCTCGAAGAGCCGCTTTTGCTGTTGCGCGACGCGCAAAATGAGCCGCATTGCCTGTCGAATGTTTGCACCCACCGCGGAAATATCCTCGTACAACACCCCGGACGGCTCGAACGCGGCATTGTTTGCGGCTACCATGGCCGGCGATTTCACCACGACGGACGCTTCGCGGCGATGCCGGAAACAGATGGCATGGAGAATTTCCCCTGCGCCGACGACAACCTGCCGCAATTAGCCCTGCAACAATGGCGGCAATTCGTTTTTACTTCCCTCGATCCCGTCATTCCGTTTGAGGCCTGGACGGCAGGACTGGAGCGCAAGGTGGGCTTTCTTCCGGTGGAGCAATTTCGCTTCGAACCCGCCCGGTCGCGCGATTACCTGGTGAAAGCCAACTGGGCTTTGTACTGCGACAATTACCTGGAGGGTTTCCATATCCCGTTCGTGCACAAAAGTCTGTCTGCCACGCTCGACTGGGGCGCCTACCGCACCGAATTGCACCCCTGGGGCAATTGCCAGGTAGGCATCGGGCGCGGCGGAGATGAAGTGTTCGACTTGCCACCCGGACATGAAGACGCCGGACAAGCCATCGCGGCGTACTATTTCTGGTTGTTCCCAAATATCATGTTCAATTTTTATCCCTGGGGATTGTCCCTCAACATCGTGCGCCCGCTCGACAAAAATCTGACCCGGGTGAGTTTCCGCGCTTACATTTGGAAAACAAACAAACTCGGCGCCGGCGCCGGCGCGGATGTCGACCTGGTGGAACGCGAGGATGAAGCCGTGGTAGAACTGGTGCAACGCGGCACCCGCTCCCGCTTTTATAAACACGGGCGCTTCGCGCCAAAACAGGAACAAGGGGTGCATCAGTTTCACCGGCTCCTCGCTCAGATGCTTGCCTGATTGGCGTTGGGATTTCAGACTTTCCAAGTTTTAAAAACTTGGAAAGTTTGCGCTCCCAATCACGTTCAATGACCATATTTCCGCCAGATTCCCGACAAACAAAGTCAAAAGAACGCTGTTTCTCCAAATAGTATTTAACTTTCCGCGTGAAACACAAACTATGATTTAGCAAACGCGCTCCCATGCCCAACCGTTTACTGCTATCATTTTTAATATTATTATCCGCGCTATCTGTTTCCTTTTGGGCCCGTGCTAATTGTGTCGATTCTGTGCATGTTATGGTAAAGCCCGTGCAGTGCTTCGGCCTGCGCAACGGCGTGATCGAAGTGATCGAAGTGATGGGTCAGCATCCGCCCTACTATTTTTCCCTCGATGCTCAAACATTCAGCACGCGCCCGGTTTTCGATTTATTATGGGCCGGCGAGTATATCCTCCACGTGCGGGACTCCACCGGATGCGTCAGGGAGTTCCCGGTGCTGGTACCTGAACCGGAGGAATTAAAAGTGGACCTGGATGTCAATGATCCATATATCGTGGCAGGAGAGCCATTTCAAATCAAGGCCACGGTGTATCCGCCCAATAGCGACCTGACTGCGATCCAATGGCGTCCACCGGCATTGTTCCCGGTACAGCACCAACTGACACAACCGGTCAGCATCACCAAGGATACCGACTTTGCCATCGAGATACGCAATTCGGATGGCTGTATCGCCCGGGACAACCTCTCTGTCCCGGTTGAACAAACCAACCTGTATGTGCCCAATGCGTTCACCCCGGGCAGTAACCAGAACAATTATTTTACCGTATTTTCCGGAGAGGGTGTGGCGCGGGTTATCAGTCTGCAGGTGTACAGCCGGGGTGGTCACCTGGTATTTGAAAACCGCAATTTTCAGCCCAACGACCCCCTCATGGGTTGGAACGGCAAATGGCGCAACCGGCTTGCCCCGCCGGGATACTATGTCTGGATTGCCGAAGTCGAATACCTCGATGGCAACCGGAAACGAATGTCCGGCGGCGTGGCGCTGGTGAATTAGTTGATTAGTTGATTTGTTGATTTGTTGATTTGAGGGCCCTGCTCTTGGCCGCTCAAATCAACAAATCAACAAATCAACAAATCAACAAATCAATACTCCACCCGCAGCAGCGTTTGCCCTTCCAGCAGCGCCGATTTTGTCAGTTTTAATGTAATTTTTTGTCCTTCCAGGGTTTCTACAACGGAGCCGTCCTGCAGGCGGGTGTTGTTTTGCAAAGCCCCGGCAACAATGTCGTGTAAAACGGCATGCGCTTCCTGCAGCGAATGCCTGGATTTGGAAATTTCCAGGTCTGGCATGCCAAACTCCTGCATGCCATAGGTATAAGCGCTGTTTTGTCCATCCTGCTGCGCCATGCCAAAAAATATCCAGCAATAGATCGGCAATGCTTTTTCATTCAGATTTCGCGCAGCCTGCAGATAAAATGCCCTGGACTGCAGGACGAACTGGGTATTCATATACACGCCACAGGATCGGGTGTGGTCCAGCACGGCGGCGGCTACCCGCGTGAACAGTTTGTACAAGTCTACCGGTTTATTTGTAGTGCCGATTACTGAAATGATGACCTGCGACTGGTGGCGTGGCGCTTCTTCAGCAGCCGTTTCCCACATCCAGGCCAACTCGGCGGCGCCCCGGATTTCGGCTGCCGGCGCCGGGTAGTCCATGTTCGCCAGCATTACCGTGGCAACCGGGGTGTATAACACCAGCGTTTTTTCAGCCTGGTTGAAGGAATCCACCCGGACGCCCCAATCGGTTTTTAAAGCCGCTGGAATGGCTTTAAAGTCAAGGGGAGTACGGTCATTTACCAGCACTGTGCCGGTCACTACCTTGGATTGATTGGCAGTTTGTTGGGCTAACAGCGCGCTGCCCGCGCTCATCAGGGTTAATACAAAAACAAAAATGCGCATATCGGAAATTGAGTTTTGAAAAGAAGAGTTCACCGCAACAGACTCACCTCTCCCTTGAATGTTTGTTCTTCGCCGTTGCCAAAACGAACAACGATATAATAAACGTATACGTCCATGGGCGCATCTTTGCCGTCGACCCGGCCATCCCAGGCTTTCTGGTTTTCGGCGGCTTCGAACACCTTTTGCCCCCAGCGGTTAAAAATCCGGAACTCCACCACTTCCAGTCCGCCTTCTACCCCAAAATTCAGAATACCGGAAAAAGTTTCATTATCGCTGTCGTTGCCGGGTGTGAAGGCATTGGGGAAGACGAAACAACGTTTGACCAGTTGTTCTATTGGCCCCGAAACGGCGGTGCAGCCATTGTCGTCGGTGGCGGTAACGCTGTATTGTACGATCACCGGATCGACGGCGCCGGGCGGGGTTACAATCACAGAATCCAGAGTGGCGCCGGGGATTGGCGCTCCGTTTTCCGTCCAGACAAAAGAAACGCCTGTCAAATTGGATGCTACCTTAAGCCTTAAGCTGACGCCTTCACAAATTGTATCCTGGTTAGGGTCAACCTGTATGGGGCCGAGGATTACGGCGGGCAGCACATTCACCGTCACCATGTCGCTTACTTCGCAGTTGGGCTGAAACACATACCGGGCGGTATAAGTAGTTGTGATAAGAGGTTGCACATCGGCCGTGAGGCCGATCTGCCCCGAGGGCACCCACACGACATTGCCCTGCGGCCCGGAAATAGTTGCAGTCAGCCGGACAGGCGTACCCGGGCAAACCGTCTGGTCTGGTCCGGCATCGATGGTTCCGCTGTTCACGGTGATGGTAGCGTTACCCTGGTTGGTACATTGGCCGACTGCCGTCACCGAATAGGTGGTGGTAACGGCCGGGCTCACGGTTTGCGTGGGCAGGCTGGGGTCGGCAATGGAACCCGGCGGGTTAGCCGTCCAGGCATACGTATCCTGCGGATTGACCGGTACATTGTTGAGCGTCACGAAATCGCCGATACAAATCGACTGGTCGGAAAGGCTGATGGCAGGCAGGGGCAATACGGTGACGGTGATGCTCGCGCCGCCCGGACAATCCGCATCCGGCGTACTCACCATATAGGTGGTGGTGGTGAGGGGACTGGCCACCGGACTCAGGCAATCCATACACGACAGGGTCATCGACTGATCCTCCCATTCCACTTTTTGGTTGGGTGCAACGGTCACGGTAATTTGCGAAGACTGGCCCGGACATACCTGCGGCGGATCGGCTACAATGGTAAACGTGGGCGGAATGCCTACCGGTACCGTCACTTCGGCGGTGTCCACACAGGCGTGATTGGTAGTAACGCGCTGGAAGGTATGCGTCGTTGTGGCATTGATCACCATGTTCCAGTTTTCTGCGGGCGTCAGTTCGCCGGGAAAATCGTCCCAGGCATGTACGATACCCGGAAAATTCGCCGGTTCGTACGTGGGGGAGATCAGGTAAACCGTGTCGCCGGGACAATAGATCGGTTTGTCCGGGTCACGCGCGATAGTCAGTTCGGGGAGTGAATCGACGCGGATATGTACGGAATCCTGCACAAAACACCCATTGATGACGTAAAAAGCGCGGACGGTGATGGATTCATCCGGGGCAGTTTTCACTTCGGGCCCGGAAACGGGGGTCACATAAAATGGCGGCTGCCAAGTGATGATTGCCCCCGGCGGGTTGGCCTGGGCGCTCAGGCTCACCGTGTCGCCCAGGCAAATCTCGATATTTTCATCGCCGGAAATGTCTATTTCCGCCGGAGTAACGTTTACGGTCACGGTGGCTGTTTGGGAGCAGTATACGTTGGCGCTGGTGGCGGTAAGGGTGTATACGGTACTCTGTTCCGGCGTGGCCACAGGGCCGGAGCTGTTGGGGTCGTCGAGGCCGTCTGCCGGCGCCCAAGCGTATTGAGTGGAGGAATTCAACACATTTGCCAGCTGTACGGAGTAGTTTTGGCAAATTGTGAGCGTATCGCCGGTCAGGGTCGGCATAAACAGGGTATCGACGCTGACCGTGATCTCCCGGCTGATCTCCGGGCAACCCGGCACATTCAGCGTGGCGATGTAAATCGTGGTGGTGTTCGGGAAGCCCTTGGGCGTAAGGCTGTTCGGATCGTCCACACGGGTTTTGGGCGTCCATTCCAGGCCTGCCGCACCGGCATTTGTCACGGCGTTCAACTGCACGGTATCGCCCTGGCAAATGGTGGAATCCGTGACAGCAATTTCCAGCGCCGGTGCATTGATTATTTTTACAAAAATGGAATCTTCGTCCACGCAGGCGCCGACCGAGCCGGTCACCTTAAGCCACAAATCCTGCGTCGGCGTAATGGTCGGGTTGGGGATATTGGGATCGCTGACGGCCAGCGGCGGCTCCCAAAAATACATCTCAGCGCCCGAGGCTTCGAGTTGGGCCGTTCCGCCGGCGCATACAAACAAGGTGTCGGCGCCGCCGTTAATAGCCACTTCCGCGTTGTCGTTCAGGTTCACCGTCACCGTTTCGTACACCACGTTGCCGCAGCCGAAATCGTTGGAAATGCTGATCGTGATCGTTTCGGCGCCCTCGGTTTCGCCATCTGCAATAGGCACGATGGGGAAGCTCAGCAGCGTATCGCCGGGTTGGAAAGTGACTACCGGCGGGATATTCAACAGGTAATCAACGTCTTGGGTGGCGGTTCCGCCCACTGTGACCGTATAGCTGACGGCTTTGGTTTTCGCTTTGTTCAACCGGATCACGATCTGATCGAAATCGCCCGAACAGTCTTCGATAAAATAATCCAGGCCGCTGGCAAACGCCACATCCAGTTGTGGGGCGCCGCCCCGCACTTCCGAAATGAACACGCCCGAATCCCAGCCGGTGTCGCCGCGGTCGGCAATGGCGAGTTTGAGGTGGTAAGTATTGCAGGGAATGACGCCTACCCGCGCCGTGAGGCTTTTTTTGACGCCCAGGTAATCGGAAGTAAATCCGTCGTATTGCAGGCTGGAGCCGTTCTGCACACCGTTGTTGCGGTAATATTCCCAATTGGTAAGGTTGTTGACGCTAAAAATTTGCACCGGCGTTGTTGTGCCGGGCAGCAGGGCAATATTCTGTGCGCCGCCCAGGTTGGGATCGCCAACAATACCGGGCCCGGAAGCCAGGAAGGCAAAAATGTCGTTGAAGCCAAAGTCGTTGTCGATGTATTCGGGATACTCCTCCGAGCCGAACACATACTCAAAGGTAAGTTCGTCGGTAGCGACAAAAACGTCCATCTCTATCACGCAGGCATCGAAGGAAGGATCGCTGTTGCCTTGCAATACCGACAGGTAATCGAGTTGCGGGTCGCCGGGGGTGACGTTGAACTGGGAAGCGCCACCCTGGTCGTTGGGGCCGGACACCAGATCGACCGAGCCCGAGGTGAGCACCAATCCTTTTTGCAAACCCAGATCGTTATTGTCGGTGGGGAAACTGAAGGTGCCGAGCGCGCCGGGAGGGCAATCCGTATTTGTAATATTTACAGTAGTTCCGGGCGCCAGTATGGCGTCGACAATATTGGCGGCAGTAACAGCCGTTTCCGTCTCGATGGACGATACCGTTTCGCAGGGTGTATTGCTGCATATCCAGTGCCCTTCAAAACCCTCGAACTGTACGTTGTCATCCGATTGAAAGGCAATGGTCAGGCAGCCGCTGCCGGCCTGCACCTTGAAACAAACGCCGCCGCCGCCATCGGTACCGGTGAAAGGATTTAAACTGTTGATCTGGGCAATAACCGGGGCATTCACGTCGGGCCCGTCAAAAAAAGTCAGGATATCAAACCCCGGCAAATCCAGGTCGAAAGCCGGTCCGGCATCGAGGTTGAAGTAGGTCAGCGTAAAATCGATACATGCATTTGTCTGGCTCGGACATATCGTAAAAACATGGTCTTCGTTCGGGCCATAGTCGCCGTCGGGCCCGCCGGTATCGTACAGGGCGCCCTCGCAGAGAAAAGAGCTGCCCTGATCGATGGTCACAACCGGCGGTATTTCGTTGACGCAAAGGTTAAACGCACCGGCGTTGGGCGTGGCCGTGGGCGAGGTGTCGTACACCCGGACGTAATATGTGGCGCCAGGCGTCAGGCCTTTTACATCGAGAAATATGTCGCTCGATCCCGACGCCGCGCTCGCGCAGTCCAGTTCAAACAGGCCATCGGTAGAGCAATCGCCCCGATACACCACGAGCACGGGATTTTTGACCGGGTTGCTGCCGGCGCCGGTGAGTTCGATGCGAAAATCCAGGGGGCTCGGCGGGCATACGAAGGTAAACCACACATCGCGCGCCGGCGGCAAGGCATTTCCGCACGACGAAATATTGTTCAGGCCGATGTCGGTGGGCGTCGCGTTGAGGTTGGTATACACGTCGTTGCTGCACGTTGGCGCCAGGCCCAATTCAAGCGGCGTGTCACAATCGTTGTTAGCGGGGATTTGCGCTGCAAGCGGGGCGATTCCAAAGCACGCCGCTATCAAAAAGATCAAGTGTTTCATGTTCTCGCGGTAGAAAGATTTCGACAAAGCAACAATCCTGCTGCGTTTCCGGGACAGACAGCCGCCCCGCGTTTTTTGGTTGAGCCAAAATTAGGCAGTTGGCGTCGAAACCCAAATTGCCCCGCATTTTTTATGCCGCCGTTTCGGGCAAATTGGCATTTTCAGACATCTTCACCGAGGATCACTTGCATTTTTCCAACGCTGCCCGCACCTCCTCCAGGCGGTAAACCCCGTTCCGGTTGCCCCAGCTGTTGTTGATAAAATTGAGCAGATTGGCGATGTGTATTTCGGAAAGGGTGGAAACGCCGGGCATTTTTTCGGCATACATTTTTCCATTGACAAAGATCGTATCGCTCAGGCCGTAACGAAGGATGCAAGGCAGCTGCTCCCGGTGTTTGTTTAAATAATCCGATCCGGCCAGGGGCGGAATAAGGGCGCTGAGGCCAATGCCGTCGTCCATGTGGCAATTGGCGCAATGCACCTTGTACAGGCGTTCTCCTTCCTGAAAGGTATTTTTTTCGCAGCTGCCGCCGAAATACAGGCACAGGAAGGCGGCCAGGGTGAGCAAAAAACTGGTTTTAAAATTGTTCATCCTGATCTTAGCGGTTTACCGCGTGGCGAACTGTTCTTCGAGTAAAATGTCGATGTCTTTCATAAAACGGTCCACGTCGGCGGCGTCGGTGCCGTCGCAGAAAGAGCGCACATGCCGGTTCTTATCCACCAGGATCAACCGGCCGCTGTGGTCGAAACCACCCGGCGCATCGGGGTTCACCACGGCCACGCTGAAATAATCGTCGGCTATGCCGTAAATGGCGTCGTGATCGCCGGTTACCAGGTACCAGCCCGGTTTGTCGACGCCCAGTTTTAGCGCATGCTGTTTCAGCGCGGCCACCGTATCATTTTTCACGTCGATGGAATGCGACAGCAAGGCCAGCCGGGGGTCGTCTTTATATTTTTGGTAAATGCGCAAACCGTTCGCTTTTACCTTCGGGCAAATCGTCGGGCAATGGATAAAGAAAAAATCCACCACGTAAATTTTGCCTTTAAAAGTGGCGTTGGTCACGATCTGACTGTCCTGATCCACGAAAGAGAATTCGGGCACGCTTCGGTACACCGTATCGCCATCCGCCAGGTCGCGTTCTCCCAGAATAGGCAATACGCGTTTATCGGGCTCTGTGCAAGCCAGAATAAGGGCAAAAAGGGTAAAAACTGTGAAAATAAAATGTTTCATAGTGCGGTTTAACAAAATGAAAGACCAGGCTGTTCATCTCAAAAATAATTCCCGGTATAGTGTAGCCGTAAAGGTAGCGTTACGCGGCTGGTTACCGGCCAGGGATCCGTCGAAAATTCAAAGACGGTACTGAATGCCACGAGGGCGTCTCATAAGTAGCAAACTGAGCGTGTATATTACAGCATCGTTTTTCCCGCAATTCCCATGCTGAAATGTAGCGGTATCCGGCATATCTTGCCTCATTAATATATCAAAATCCATCCGAACAGTCATGCCCCCACGTTTGTCTCGAGCCACGCTCCGGCTGCTCTTCGCCGCGCTGCCGGCGGCGCTGTTTCCCCAATCTGCCCAAACCCCGGGGCAATACGACGCGCGCATCGCCTACTTTGAGTCAACGGGGCAGCAAGACAGTTTCCTGTATTACGCCGGTAAAAAGGCGGACTTGGCCCGCCAGGCCGATCAGCTTGAAATGTGGGGCTGGATACAGGTGGAAACCCACGACATAAAATCGGACGATCCCGCCGATGCGTTAAAAAACCTGGATAAGGCGCTGGCAGAGCGGTGGCGCGCGCCCAAAGACGCTGCCGAAACCGAACCGTTCCTGTACATGGAGGCGTACCGCGGCTATTACCTGTCGCAACTGGGCCGGATATGGCAGGCCGTTCAGGCGTATGAAGCCGCCAGAATCTGGTTTGAACGCTACCGCTATGCCGACTTTGAAGCCGCGGAAACCTTGTACAAACCGTTGGGCAATCACTACACCCGCCTGGGCGACAACGAAAAAGCCCTGGCTATTTTTCAGAAAGCCCTCGCGTTAACGCCCGCGGAGATGACCGCCGAAAGGGCCGGCTTGTACAATAATATCGGCATAGCCCATTGGAACAGCGGCCACCTTGCCGCCGCCGAGGCCGCCTACCGGACAGGGCTGGATTTCCCAGGCTTACCCGCGTCCATCCGTACGCTGCTACTCACCGGACTTGCCCGCACCCAACTGGATCTGGGGCGGCACACATCGGCCTGTCAAACCGCGGAAGCCGCAATCCGTTTGTCCAACCGGGTATCCGGCGATGAAAACGCGCCAGAATACCGCGTTCATGCCCTGGCCGCGGCCGGTATTGCCCTTCTCCGGGACGGCCAACTGAACCGCGCCAACCATCATTTGCAGCATGCGCTGGCTGCATCCGGAAAAGTATTTGGCAGTCATGCCCGCGAAACGGCTAAAATTCAAATCGCGTTGGCGGAATTGTCCCGGGCGAAGGATGAGCCGGCCGAAGCGCTCGCTATCGCCAATCGGGCGCTCAGTGCCGTACTACCCGGCTTTCAGCCCATACAAAATGAAGACAACCCGGGCGTCGCACTCTTTTATGAAGAAAATACCATCTTCGAGGCCCTGGAAGAAAAAGCGGCCGCATCAGAAGCACTGTATCGTAAAACCGGGCTGCTGCTATGGCTGAACCTGGCACTCGATTGTCACGACCTGGCCTGGCAAGCCGAATCGCTGCTGCGCCGGGTATATCAATACCGTTCATCCAAACTGGAACTCCAGCAAAATACCCGCGCCCGCGAGGAAGCTGCCATGAACGTGGCCCGGATACTCTATGAAAAAACAGGAAATCCCGAATACCGCGAAAAAGCCTTTACCCTGGCCGAACGCAGTAAAGCCGCTCTCCTGCTCGACGCCTTGCAGGATAACCTGATCCGGCAGCGTCTGGCCGGCCGCGATCAGCGTTTTGAGCGGCTGACCGCGCTGCGGCAAAGCGCCGCCTACTTCGAACGACGGCTCCTCCTCCAACCCGGCAACGAACAGGCGCCCCAATGGCGTGTCGAAAATGACGCGATCGCCGCACAGATCGCCGGCCTGAAACACGAGATCGACCGCGCTTATCCGGAACTGGCCGCCGCCGGCGCCATCATTGATCTTCCTTTTAATGAAATAAACATCCCTGATGAGGAAATCTTGGCTGAGTATTTTATTGGATCGGGATGGGTTGACATCTTTATTATATCCGGAAAAACACTGACTGCCTGGCGCCGGTTGCCCGCCGATGATAGTTTACAACTGTTGACCGCCCGTTTTCTTTCCGGCTTCGAAAACGCCGGCGCCATGCTTGCCGATCCGGCAGATTACCTGAAAACCGCTCATGCGCTCTGGCAAAAATTAGTACCGCCTGAAACGGCTTCGGCGCGGCGACTGACGATCGTACCCGACGGTTTTGTCAGTTTTATTCCTTTTGAGGCCCTGGTAACGGCGCTGCCCGGCAAGGCAGCCAATTTGCGTACTGCCGACTACCTCATCCGCCGGCAGGAAATCCGCTATGCCTGGTCGGTAGCCACGCTGCAACGGCAGGATGCCCTGCAAACAAATGCGCCGGAGTTTTTTTTGGGCGTGGCGCCATTGTTTCAAAACGGCGAACGCGGTCTGGCGCCTTTAACAGCCGGAAGCGCCGAATGGAGTACGATTCCCGCCCGCTGCATCCGGTCGCTCACCGGCCCCCTGGCCGACACGGCGCATTTTTTGGCCGGGGCGTACCGGCACAGGATACTGCACCTCGGTACCCATGCCCGGGCTGATCTCCGGAATGATCAATCGCCCCGGATCGAACTGTACGACGCCGCGCTGTTGCTGCCCGACATCTACGCCCTGCCTTTACAGGCCGATCTCGTGGTGCTGAGCGCCTGCCAAACCGGGCTCGGCGTGGAGCAAAAAGGCGAAGGCGTCATGAGCCTGGCGCGCGCTTTCGCGCAAAGCGGCGCAGCCTGTATTTTATCCAGCCTGTGGACGGTAAACGACCGGAGCACGGCGGAAATCCTCCGGAATTTTTATCAGGAAATAGAAAAAGGCGAACCGATTACTACCGCACTACGTCAGGCAAAACTGCACTATCTCGATGATAAACGAATACCTGCCTCCGCGCAATCGCCGTATTTCTGGGCGGGCATGGTAGCCGTTGGATCGAACCGCGAAATAGACGTGCCCGCCGGTTTTCCCGGCAACTGGCTCTTGTGGACAGGAGCAATATTTTTATTTAGCCTGACCGGGCTCGTCTTAGTTCGAAGATGGCGAAGCCGGCGTACCAGTCGTAATCCGTAATCCGCAATCCGCAATCCGCAATCATTTCACCGGCGCGCACATCGGCATGATCGAACCGTCGCGTTTTTTAAAAGCGATCCGGTTTAGTTTCAGTTGTTCATACCCGGCTTGTCCTTCTTTTATTTTGATGAGTTGGTTGGGCTGCACATTTTTTATGGTTTGGGTAGTATTGCTCACCGGCCAATAGATGGAAATTTCGTCGATCACCGCGGCTTTGCCGATGCCTATTTCGCGGCGAAGCGGCGAACAGCCGAAACTGGCGCCAGTGTTCACTTCGCGATATACGCTGCGCGATTTGCCGTTTTCCCGGAATTTGACGGTCACTTTGGCGCCAATAGCCGCGCGGTTGGTTTGTACGCCTTCCAGTTTGAGATAGATCCAGTTGTTTTCGCTTTGGTCGGGGTTGAGATAAAATGCGCTGTGATAAGCGTCGCCGCGGAAAGCGCCGCCCATTTCAGCATAAATGTCCTGGTCGCCGTCGTTGTCGAGGTCGGCAAAAGCGATGCCGTGGCCTTTTTGGAGGTTTCCCACGCGGGCCTTTACGGTTACGTCGGCAAATTTTTTACCGCCCAGGTTTTTGAACATCTTATTCGGCACCAGGGAGCGGTAGTTGGGATTTCCGGTACCCAGATACAGGTCGAGCCAGCCGTCGTTGTCGATGTCGCCGAAATTGGCGCTCATGGCAAAAACGATCCCGTTGATATCCATGCGTTTGGTCACGTCGGAAAAGGCGCCGTTGCCGTTATTCCGGTACAGATATAATTTGCCGGTAATATCGTCGGACGGATTCAGCGATTCCTTTGCCGCGTAATAGGAAAGCGGCTGGTCGTAGTCGTAATCGCACATAAATACATCGAGCCAGCCATCGTTATCAAAGTCAAAAAAACCGGCGGGAAAGGTTTTAGAGGTTTGTTTACCCTGATCGGGCAAACCCGCCACCATTTCAAAGGCCACGGTATTGCCCGCCGCGCCTTTGTTCCGGAGCAGTACCTGCCGTTTGTTCAGGGTGGAAATAAAAAGATCGGGCCAGCCGTCGTTGTCGAAATCGCCGGATACGACACCTTTGACAAAGGCTGTGAGATGCATGACGCCCGGCTTGGCCACGTTGGTAAAAGTGCCGTTTTTGTTGTTCAGGTAAAGCTCGCAGGGATGCGGATTCCTGGGGTCGGCCGTTTCGTTGCCGATAAACACATCGAGCCAGCCGTCGCGGTTAAAATCGTTCCAGGTAGCCGTCTGCGTGGGATGGAAAGAAAGCAGACCCGCTTCCACCGTCACGTCGGTGAAGGTGCCGTCGCCGTTGTTGCGCAGCAGCGAATTGGGCAGCTCGCCAAAACCGCCCTGCCCCTGCCAGCCGCCGCGCAACACGAAAATATCGAGAAACCCGTCGTTGTTATAATCCGCAGAGGTGATGTTCAGCCCGCCGGCCAGTTGGCTCAATCCCGATTCGGCGGAACGGTCAGAAAAGGCGCCGTCGCCGTTGTTGTGGTAGTAATGCATCGGATCGGTAAGGTCCCAGGCAGAGGTAACAATATCAAGATAGCCATCGTTGTCAAAGTCGTCGACGATCACGCCGCCGGCGCGGTCATTGGCGCTGATGTTCAATTCAGCGGCCACGTCTACAAAAGGTTTTACGTTATATGGTTCCGGGACATCGAGTTTGGGTATGAGCCACCGCGGCGGCACTTTTGCCGGGTATTCGCCCAGGGTCATGTAGGCTACATTGAGCAACCAGCGGGAACTCAGGTCATTCGGATCCTTGTCCAGCAACGCTTCATACACCTGCACGGCTTTCCGGGCGGCCGTTTTGTCTTCATGGATGCCACTTCCCCGGATAGGCATGATGCAAGCGTCCGGGCTGTGCCGGTCCAAACAGTTGTTGCGCTCGGCCAGGCGCAGGTAAGCCAATCCGAGGCCCGACATGATCTGTTTCCAGCCTTCCGGGTCGCCCGAAGCGTGTTGGATCAGGTACTCGTAGTCCGCTACCGCGCGGCCCTCGTCGCCGTATTCGAGCAGCATGGCAGCGCGGGCAAACCGCGTGGTCAGTTGCTCCCGCCTGTTCTGGCTGTTGGCAATAACGGAATCGCAAAAGGCAACCCGTTTGGCCGACGCATACAGGTTTTCCTTTCTGTCCATCTTCCGGTTCGTTTCGGCCAGAATGGCTGACATTTTTTGGCCCGGCCGGGCATCAGGCGATTTCCCGGCCGACCCGCCGGGCGACTCCCCGCAGGCGCCGGCCAAACAGGCAATTCCAAGGACAAAAAGGGCAATAACAGCGGTATTTTTTCGAACTCGCATGACGGATGGGACGGATTTAATATGAAAAACAAAAAGCGTCAATCAAAAATTGACGGGGCAAACTTCCTGCATATTCCAAAAGGATTGCCTAAAATCGGATTAAAATCACTTCAGAAAATCCTGGAAGCGCCCAAATGCCAATTCCGGACAAGCGCTTTCCCCGGTGCGGAAGTTTTCCGGCGCCAATTTTTCCACCTACCTTTGCCCCCGTTTTTGCCCAACCAACAATTTATCTACCCGCATGGATGCTAACAGCCGGATTTATGCCGATTCCGAAATCGGCCGCCTCAAAAAAGTCATCGTACACCGCCCCGACGAGGGCATTGCCCGTATCACCCCCAAACGCGCCGGCGAACTGTTGTTCGACGATATCGTGCACCTGCCCAATATGCAGGACGAACACGACACCTTTATTAATGTGTTAAAAGCCTTTTTGGGAAAAGAAAACGTACTCGAAGTGCGCGACCTGCTGGCCGAAAGCACCCGCGACGAAGAAAGTAAATACGAGGTCATCAACAAGATCACCGATTTCGAAGAACTCCCCTACTCTTTTATCCCCCGTTTGGCGGGCCTGTCGCCCGAACAACTCGCCGACACCCTCATCACCGGTTACCTCGAACCGGAGGACCGTATCCTGTTCGACCCCATCCCCAATCTGATCTTTACCCGCGACATCGCGGTCACGATCAAGGATTTTGTCATGATCACCAAGGCCAATAAAACGGCCCGCTTCCGCGAGAACTTTCTCACCCGCCTTATATTCAGCAGCCATCCCGTGTTCCGGCGGCTGAAAGCCGACGGCAAAACCATCAACCTCAACCGGGTGGACAAGTTCCCGCCCTCCAAAAAAGGCGAAACCATCAGCATCGAAGGCGGCGACGTGATGATCCTGAACAAAGATTACCTGCTGGTCGGCTGCTCCGAACGCACCAATAATTACGCCTTTCAAATGATCAAAAATTACCTGTTCGACCGCGGCATCATGAAAAACGTGGTACAGGTGAATATACCCGCCGAACGCACCTACATGCACATCGACACCATATTCACCCAGATCAGCCAAAATCACATGGTCGCGTTTAAACCGATCGTACAGGATGGACTCGGCTCATACGTCGACGTGCACCGGGCCTCGGGAGAAGAAATCGAATACCCCAGCCTCCGTGATTTCCTGCTGGCCGAAGTGAACCCCAACATGGAATTTATCTGGGCAGGCCGCGGCGAAAGCCCCTACCAGGAACGCGAACAATGGACCGACGGCTGCAACCTCGTGGCCCTTAAACCCGGCGTCGCCA
>CALEYM010000750.1 GCA_937926185.1 uncultured Bacteroidota bacterium
AAAATAAAATTATCCATGTAGGGAGGTGTTTTACGCTACCTTTGTTGGCACTTAAACACTTACCACAACCGATCCTTAAATATGGAAAGCATCCGCCAAAAACAAGTGGGCGAACTGCTGCGGCGCTATTTCGGCATGATCCTGACCGAAGAAGGCAGCATGATCTACGGGCGCGATAAACTCGTCACCGTTACCGGCGTAAAAATGACGCCTGATCTGCTCATCGCCAAGGTGTACATCAGCGTGTACGGCACCGAAAACAAGCAGGAAGTGATCCTCGAACTGGAGGAAAATTACCCGCGCCTGCGTCAGGCACTGGCTGCTAAAGTCGGCAAACAAATGCGACGCATGCCGGGGCTGGAATTTTTCCTCGACGACACCGTGGATGAAATGTACCGCGTGGAAGCGCTGCTGAACCGCGTGGGGGAAGAGGATAAGAATATGAAGAAGTGAGGGGTTTATGAGGGGTTTATGGGGAGTTTATGAGGGTTTATGAGGGTTTATGAGGTTTAGAGGGTTTATGAGGTTTAGAAGGTTTAGAGGGTTTAGAAGGTTTAGAAAGTTTAGAGGGTTTATTATGAAAATCGGTTTATTCTTCGGCTCGTTTAACCCGGTGCATATCGGCCACCTGATTATTGCCAATTACATGGCTACCCAAACCGATCTGGACCGGGTGTGGTTTGTGGTGAGTCCGCAAAACCCGTTAAAACCTAAAAAGACCCTGGCCCGCGACCATGACCGCCTGCACTTGGTGCGGCTCGGCATCGGCGATAATCCCCTGTTGGAAGCGTCCAGCGTCGAGTTCGGACTGCCGAAACCTTCCTATACCGTGGACACGCTGGCTTACCTGCGTGAAAAATACCCCGACCGCGAATTTGCCCTCATCATGGGCGGCGACAACCTCGCCACGCTGCACCTCTGGAAAAACTACGAATTGTTGCTGGCCAACTATGATATCTACGTGTATCACCGGCCCTCGATCGATTTAGGCGAACGCGCCGCACACCCGCGGGTACGCATCTTCGAAGCGCCCCTGCTTGATATTTCAGCCACTTACATCCGCGAATGCCTGCGCGGCGGAAAGTCGGTCCGTTACTTAGTGCCGGATGCCGTGTTCGAATACCTGGAGAGCAGCCATTTGTACCGGAAATAGAGGATACTGAGACAACCCATTGCCCCGGCTTTGCGCCATAAACCCATGTCACGACCAATCGATTCAAGTCCTCTTGCCATGCGTCAGAATTTGTTTGCCACTAAACTGTTTCTCCCTTTCCTGCTACTGTTTTGGAGCGCGATGTTGAGCGCCCAGGTTGATTTCCCCGACATTGCCATTGGCCAGTGGAGCCAGCATTTGCCCTGGCAGCGGGCCGTATCGGTGACGCAAAGCGATACCAAGCTGTACTACGCCACCGAGTGGGCCGTGGTGGAGATCGACAAAGCGGACCGCTCGGCCAATTACCTGACCAAAGTGGAGGGCCTGAGCGACGTGGGCATGAATTTTATCCGCTTCAACAAGACTGCCGGAGTACTGCTTTTAACCTACGCCAACAGCAACATCGATTTGTGGCGCGCCGCGGACGGATCGGTGGTCAACTTGCCTTTTATCCAGAAAAACGTCAATATCATCGGCGATAAAAAAATATACGACGCGGCTTTCGAAGGCAAGACCGCCTACCTGGCCTGCGGGTTCGGCATTCTGAAAATGGACCTCGCGAGCGCCGAAGTGGAATACACTGTTTTCACCGGCGTTCCCGTGCGTTCGGTGGCGGTATTCGGAAATAACCTGTACGCCGGCACCGAAGAGGGCATTTATCGACTGCCGGTCGACGACGTGAACCCCGCTGATTTCAGCCGCTGGCGCTTGCTGGGCCAAACCGAAGGGTTTCCGCAGGGCCGTACCGCGAATTGCCTGACTACTGCAAACGACGTGCTTTACCTGGGTATTGAAAATGCCTTGTGCCGCTACGATGGCGCCAGTTTCGATACGGTAACGCTGAATCCGTCCAAAAAAGTGATCTTCCAAAGCGCCGAGGGCGCCGGACTGGTCATCGGCTGGCGAAAAGACGAACAGGATTATAATGGCCGTATCCAATACCTCGACCCGGGCGGCGGCGCGCCCTACGACATCAATTTTCCCTGCGAATCCTTTGTGCCGCGCTACGCCGTGGAAGACGGCCCCAGGCGCTTCTGGATTGCCGACGCCAACGACGATTTCCGCTATTACGACGCCGTTGCCGGCAAATGCGAACGGTTTCGGTTTAATTCGCCCTACAACGAAGCCTGTTACGAAATCGCCGTTGCCCGCAACAAGGTGTACGTGGCGCCGCCCGGCTACGACGTGAACCTGAACGCCAATTACTTTGGCTTCGGCATTTATATTCTGGATACCGACGGCCAATGGAAGCGGTTTTACGGCGAATCAAACCCCGAACTGAAAGACGGCGATTGCGACAGAAGCTGGTGGCGCGTGACACCCCATCCCAGCGAAGACAAGTTTTACGTGGGCAGTTTTGTAGGCGGACTGGTGGAGGCGATCAACGGCGGCGCCGAGACCAAATGTTACAGCCAGTACAACTCCATCCTGCAAAACGCGGGCGCTTCGGGCGCCAACCGCACGGCTATCAGCGGCATGGCCTTCGATGAGGCCGGCAACCTCTGGATTTCCAATTACGACGCCGGCTCGCCCATTGCCGTGCTCAAAAAAGACGGCGCCTTGCGCAACTTTTCCGCCGCGCCATCGAACAATCTGCTCCAGGTGGCCGTCGACCGCAACGGTTATAAATGGTTTGTAGTGGGGTTCAACGGCGGCGTGCTGGTGTATGACAGCGGTCAGGACATCGACAGTCCGGGCGACGACCGCTACCGCCTGATCACCTCGTCCAACAGCGTGTTGCCCACCAACAACGTCAACTGCGTGGCCGTCGACCTCGACGGCGACGTATGGATCGGGACGCAACAGGGCACCGTGAGTTTCGAATGTGGCAGCAACGTGTTCGACAACAATTGCAAAGGCTCGCGCCGAATCGTGAATGTGGGCGGGTTTAACGGTTATCTTTTGGAAAACGAAGAAGTCCGCAGCATTGCCGTGGACGGCGCCAACCGCAAATGGTTCGGCACTGCCACGGGTATCTTCGTGCAGTCGGCCAGCGGTGAAACCGAGGAGGCGCATTTCACCAGTACCAACAGCCCTTTGCTGGACAACAGCATCAACGACATTGCCATCAACCAACTGACGGGAGAAGTCTGGATCGGCACGGCCAAAGGGCTTATTTCCTACCGGGCGGAAGCCACCCAGGGCGGGCCGCTCAACTCTGAAAAAGCATACGCATATCCCAATCCCGTACAGCCGGGCTACGACGGGCCCATCGCCATTTACGGCCTGGCGCGCGACGCCAACGTAAAGATCACCGACGTATCGGGCAAGCTGGTATATGAAGGAAAAGCCCTCGGCGGGCAGGCCGTATGGGATGGCCGCGATTACCTGGGCCGGCGGGCCGCGAGCGGGGTTTATCTCGTGTTTGCCACGAGCTCGGAATCGTTTGAAAGCCCGGACGCCATCATCACGAAGGTGGTGATCCTGAATTGATTGCGTTAAATTTCGGAATTGATCTCCCGGAGTTTTTTCTCCAGTTCCCGCACTTTTTTCTGCAACTCCGGCAGGTTTTTAAACACGACGTATGCCCGGATAAAATCGTTGTAGTCGATGGCCGGCGCGCCGAACAGGGCCTGGTTGGGTTCTTTTACCGAGGAAGCGATGCCGCTCTGGGCTTGTACGCGGGTGCCGTCGGCAATGGTGATGTGCCCTGAAATGCCGGTCTGGCCGCCGAGCTGCACATTTTCACCGATCTTGGTGCTTCCGGCCACGCCAACCTGGGCGGCCATTACGGAGTTTTTGCCCACCTCGACGTTGTGGGCGATATGTACCAGGTTGTCGATCTTGACGCCGTCGTGCAGGACAGTACTGCCCAATGCCGCGCGGTCGATGCAGGTGTTGGCGCCAATCTCGACGTTGTTTTCCAATATGACATTTCCCACATGGGGGACTTTTTTCCAGGAACCATCCGGCTGTGGGGCGAAGCCGAAGCCATCGGCGCCGATCACCGCGTTGGCATGCAATATGCAATTGTCGCCGATGACGCAATTGTGATGGATGCGAACGCCGGGAAACAGTTTGCAGTTGTTTCCGATCCTGACATTCCGGCCAATAAATACCTGTGGGTATATCATGCAATTTTCGCCAATGCAGGCCCCGGCTTCTACCACGGAAAAAACGCCGATGGAGGTTTTTAAACCGATCTGCACATCCGGATGCACCGAGGCATTCTCAGAAACCTGGGGTATTGCCCCATTGGGATGGAGCAGATCGCTGAATTTTTCCAGTAAAAAAGCCAGGCTGCTGCGCACATCATCAACACGGATCAGCGTGGCCGATACGGGTTGCGCCGGGCGGAAGGTTTTGTTTACCAGTAAGATAGACGCTTTCGTGGTATAAGCAAACGGTTCGTAACGCGGATTATCCAAAAAGGCCAGATCGCCTTCCCCTGCTTCTTCGATGCGGGCCGGCTGGCGTACGAC
>CALEYM010000751.1 GCA_937926185.1 uncultured Bacteroidota bacterium
AATTCCTGTTTGAAAAATTTAAAAAAGTTCAACGTACAATGAGTTTAAAGGTCTTCGGAAAAATTGAAATTGGTTGGAAGGTTTCTGGTTGGAAGGTTAGACGGTTACGGGTTGTTTTGAAAGGCGCGCAAAAGTACGAAGCTATTTCCGAATAAGCGATATGGAAAATGGTATGCAAAAGGGTAAAAGTCATTATTTTTTGGTAATTTTTTTGAAATAAACGGTACCCTTCACCCCAAGGGCCTCTACAATCCGCAATCCGTCCCGAGGCCTCGGGACAATCCGCAATCATTTGCCCACCGTCACCGTCCAGAAATCCTCGGGCTGCAAATACCGGTTGGCGAGTTCCTGCAAGGTTTCGGGTGTAATGGTGCGGATGGTGTGGACCAGTTCATCGAAGGCGTGCAGGGGTAAATCCTCGGTAATCAGGGTTTTAATGACGTCCGAGGTGTTGAGCGGGCCGTCGAGGCCGTTGAGCAACATGCCGAGCAGGTAATTGCGCACCATGGATAACTCTTCGCCGGGCACCGGGGTTTCCCGCAAACGTTTCATTTCCAGAAATATTTCCCGCAAGGTGGCCGCGGCTTTCCCCGTATGCACTTCCGTGGCCACGTACAGGCAGCCGCCGTGCAGCATGGCGTCGGCGGTGGAGTAGATATTGTAGGTATAGCCGCGTTTTTCCCGCACGTTCATCATCAGGCGGGAGCCGAAATACCCGCCGAGGATGGTATTGAGCACGTACACGCCGTTGTAATCGGGGTGGTGACGGGAGAACAGGCGCCGGCCGGTTTTAATGGCCGTTTGCAGGGAGCCGGCGTGTTTGATATGCTCCTTATGCGGTTGGTTATCGGCAATTTGCGGCGGTGTGCGGGGCGTAAGGCCCTGCCGCCGGTTTTGTCCCAAATGCCGGTTGAGCAACTGCAAAACGGGTTCGTCCACCCGCCCGCTCACAAAAAGCCGGCAATTGCCCGGTGTGTACCAGTGATCGAAATGGCGCGCGAGGTCGTCCCGCGTGAGCGCGGTATAATCGGCCGGCATGGAGTTGTATCCATACGGGTGCGCCGTTCCGAAGATCAGTTCGGTGATCCGGCGGTAGGCCAGCACTTCTTCCTTGTCGAGATCAACCTGGAGTTCCTGGATGCTGGTGCGTTTGAAGGTTTCGAGTTCGTCGGTCGGGAAAGACGGCTCCTGCAGCAGTTCGGCAAACACGGGGATCAGCTCGGCGGCGTATTTGCGCAGGGAGAACAACAGGAAATTGGACGTGTCGAGGTTGGTCGGCACGCTCAGGGAGCCGCCGTAAAAGTCGATGTGCTCGGCAATCTCGGCCCCGCTGCGCCGCGTCGTGCCCTCCCGCAACAGCCGCGCCGCCGCCCGCGCTGCCAGGCGCTTGTCTTCCTCCGGGCGTCCGGCGCGGTACACAGCCTCTATTTTGAGGATTTCCTGGCCGGGAAAGTCGAGCGCGTACACGGGGATGCCATTGTCGAGGCGAACGACTTTCGGCTCGGGCAGTACGAGGTGGCCGACTTGGTGGATGGTGGGGGATGTTTTGCGATTCATCAAGCGATCAGGCAAAATGTTTAAAACGTTTGAGGGAAGACCGGCTGTACTTATTATGCTGACAGGCCAGGCAGGCGGTGTGGCGAATGGAGGGAGCAAAAGTATTTGGAGTTTTGGAGAGTGGCGTGCGTGAAGGGGGGAAATTTCATGGCCGGGGGGGCCAATCGTGTTGAGCCTCGAACGCAGTCGGTGCATACAACGCGGAAGCTCGCCTATCCCTCCTTTTCTTCCCCTGCGTTTGTCATCTTGTAAAGACCCGTCCAATCTGCATCGGGCATGTTCGTCGTGTACAGAACCGTGACACTTTTTTTCCACGTTCTCCACACTATGTTAGTTTTTTTCCACAAAAACCCCAAACAAACCCCTTATTTTTGCGGGCGTTAAAAAATGCAAAATCCTGACAATCAATTTTTCAATCCAATCTTGAGCCGCCTGACCCAAATCACGCCATCACTCAATCACTCAATCGCTCAATGAAATTCAGCGTCTCTTCTTCCGAACTTCTGAAACAACTGCAGGTCGCCTCGGGCGCCATCGGCTCCAATCCCGTGTTGCCCATTCTGGAGGACTTTTTGTTCAAAATCGAAAATAAAAAACTCACCATCGCCGCCACCGACCTCGAAACCAGCATCACCACCGCCATCGAGGTGCTGGCCGACGACGATTTCACGGTGGCTATTCCGGCCAAAATCCTGCTCGAAACCCTAAAGGCCCTGCCGCAACAGCCGGTTACCTTCACGATCAACGAAGAGAACTACGGCATCGAGATTACCTCGTCTTACGGTAAATACCGCCTGGCCGGCGAAAATGGCGCCGATTTCCCCAACATCCCCGAGGCGGACAGCGTGGACACGGTGAAACTAAACAGCCAGTATCTGTTGGAGGCGATCAACAAAACGGTGTTCGCCACCTCCGGCGACGAACTGCGCCCCGCCATGACCGGCGTGTATTTCCAGATCGACTTCAACAAACTGACCTGCGTAGCCACCGACGCGCACAAACTGGTGAAGATCACGACCCATCAACTCGCCGGCGAAGTAGCCACCTCGTTCATCGTGCCCAAAAAGGCGCTCAACCTGTTGAAAAACGCGCTGCCAGCCAACGACGCGGTCACGATCTCGTTCAACAAGGCCAACGCTTTTTTCAGTTTCGGCAACATGAACCTCGTGTGCCGCCTCATCGACGCGCGCTACCCCGACTACAACGCCGTCATCCCGGTGGACAACCCCAATGTGATGACCGCCAACCGCGCCGATTTCGCCAACTCGCTCAAACGGATCGCCATTTACGCCAACAAAACCACCAACCAGGTAGTGCTCGACGTGTCGGACAAAAGCCTGACCATTTCTGCGCAGGACCTCGATTTCTCCAACGAGGCTACCGAACAAATGAGCTGTAGCTTCGAAGGCACGCCGCTGCGCATCGCGTTCAACGCCAAATTCCTGGTGGAAATGCTCACCGTGCTGGACGGCGAGGAGGTGAAAATGGAATTTTCCACGCCCTCCCGCGCCGGTATCCTGACGCCGGTGGAGGAGGAGAATAACGACCGGGAAATTCTGATGCTGGTGATGCCGGTGATGTTGAACAATTAAGATTATTGAGCAGGGTTGTTCCGGACTAAGTCCGGCAGATACGTGGGTGAAGTCTGAAGACTTCGCCTAGCAGCTGGTATACTCAGACAAGGAATGACTAATCTTAGTTATTTTTTTGGCAGTACTGACGCTTTTCACGAAAATTGCAATCAATTCATCATTCTCTTTGAGTATTGGATCAAGGCGCTCCGTTTTAAAATATCCTTTTTGTACAATTATTTTGAGGCTAACCATAGTCTCCCGGAGTTCTTTCAGGCATATTTTCATTTTATGTACAAAATCAGCATTGGACTCAGCAGCCTGGGCTTCTGCGTAATTTAGCGCCGGCGAAGTGCCGGAACGTATAATCTGGCCGCCGATATGTTTGCCCGCAAAAGTCTTAGGTAAGGCTTCTGCCAAATCAATAATACGAACGGCAAATTCAACCAGCCGTTGTTCCAGATCAAATTTTACCTTTTCGCTTTTATCCATGTTGTCAAGATTTTATGTAATTCCTTGTGTTGGCTTATAAGCACATTAATACCTGTGCACTCCAAAACTTGGATATTGGAAATTCCTTGTTGGATATTGGATATTCTGCTACGTCGGATTGGATATTGGAAATTCCTTGTTGGATATTGGATATTCCTCTAAGTAAAAAACGTAGCAGAATATCCAATATCCAACAAGGAATATCCAATATCCAAATAGGTCACTCTGTAAGGGAAGCCCCTACCCAGCCCAGCCCTCCCGATCCAAACTCCTGAAATGTATCGCCTCCGCCAAATCCTCTATCCGGATATCCGCGCTGCCCGCCAGATCAGCCGCTGTGCGGGCCACTTTTAGAATCCGGTCGTATGCCCGGGCGCTGAGTTGAAGGCGCTCCATCGACGTTTTCAACAATGTAAGCCCGGCGCTGTCCAGTGCGCACACCTCCCGCACCATGCGGCTGGGCATCTGGGCGTTGCAGTACACGTCTTTTAAATCCTTGAATCGCCCGGCCTGCACTTCGCGGGCGCGCAAAACGCGTTGCCGGATATCGGCGCTGGTGAGTTTGGGTCGCTGAGCGGTGGTGAGTTCGTCGTAGGAAACCGGCGTCACTTCCACGTGCAGGTCGATGCGGTCGAGCAGGGGGCCGGAGATTTTGGACACGTAGCGTTTCACCACGCCGGGGCCGCACACACATTCTTTTTCGGGGTGGTTGTAGTAGCCGCAGGGGCAGGGGTTCATGCTGGCCACGAGCATGAAGCTGGCGGGATAGTCTACGGTCACTTTGGCGCGGCTGATGGTCACGCGGCGTTCTTCCATGGGCTGGCGCATCACTTCGAGGGCGGTGCGTTTGAATTCGGGCAGTTCGTCGAGGAAGAGCACGCCGTTGTGGGCGATACTGATCTCGCCGGGCATGGGGTCGGAGCCGCCGCCCACGAGGGCCACGTCGCTGATGGTGTGGTGCGGGGCGCGGAAGGGGCGGGTGGTGACGAGGCCCATGTTGCCGTTCAGCACGCCGGCCACAGAATGTATTTTGGTGGTTTCGAGCGCTTCGTGCAGGCTGAGCGGCGGCAGAATGGTGGGCAGGCGCCGCGCCAGCATGGTTTTGCCGGCGCCGGGCGGACCGATGAGGATGACGTTGTGTCCGCCCGCCGCGGCCAGTTCGAGCGCGCGTTTGATGTTTTCCTGGCCGCGCACGTCGGAGAAATCGACGTCGTAGTTGTCGAGGTTGGCGGCAAATTCCTCGCGGGTGTTCACCACCACGGGGTCTATCGCGTTGCTGCCCGACAGCACCTCGATGGCTTCGTTCAGGTTTTCCACGCCGTACACCTCCAGGTCGCTGACGATGGCGGCTTCGCGGGCATTTTCCTTGGGCAGGATCACGCCCTTGAACTGCTCTCGCCGCGCCTGAATGGCGATGGGCAGGGCGCCCTTGATGGGCCGCAGCGAGCCGTCGAGCGAGAGCTCGCCCATGATGAAGAACTTGTCGAGATTGACTTCCGGGATGACGCCCGTGCCGGCCAGCATCCCGATGGTAATGGGCAGGTCGAAAGCCGAACCTTCCTTGCGGATGTCGGCGGGCGCCAGGTTGATGATGGTTTTGAACCGCGGCAGGCGCAGGCCGGAGTTCCTCAAGGCGGCCTCGGTGCGTTGCTGGCCCTCGCGCACGGCGCTGTCGGGCAGACCCACGATGAAGTAGCCGGGTTTATCGGCGGTGGTGCCCAGCGCGCCGCCGGTGTTCACTTCGATGGTGATGGTTTTGGCGTCCACGCCGTGTACGGCGCCGGCAAAGGTTTTGACAAGCATGGCGAGTGGATGAATGTGGTCAATGTGGTCAATGTGGTTAATGGAAACTCGCCGTGGAAGTTAGTGGGAATGGCAGGAAAAGCGGAAAGAACAGGAGGGAGATTTTTATATTTTTTTTAATTTAAATTGTTCTTAAAGTTTTGATATACAGTATTTTAAGAGGTAGTTTTTGGTGGTGAAAGCAACGGGGTTCACACCAATTGCACTTCCAGGAGGCGCCGCGCCAGCCGGTGCAAGGCGTCCTGAACGCGGCGTACCTGTTCTGGTGAAGGGCGTTTGACACCGGATAAGTATTGGCGCAACAGCGTGGGATTCATGCCGGCCTCTTTGGCCACCGCTACAATTTTTACCGCTTCGAAAGTTTCCGGTCGCAAAAGGGGAGAGACAGGCAAAAAAGCGCCCGGTTCAGGTAACCACGCATCGGGCAGTTTTTCCATATTGGAAATGGCCTCAGCAACAGCCTGGTTTCCCTCAAAAGCAGTAATTTGAAACCAAATACCCGTCTCCGGGTGTGCAAATATGTTGTACAGATCAATTTTGCCGGATTTCAACTGTTGAAGCCGCTCGGCAGAAACAGCCACCGCAATATAACGCGGCAGTACTTCTTCCACATCGACAGCGAGGCAAAGGTATTGTCCGCCCACCAGGTCTTTTGCGACAAACAGCTGTGCAATGTCATGCCAAATGAGCGTTTCCTGTACTGTTAAAATAATCTTCATTCTTCAATAATATGAATCGTTTGCAAATCAAACCCGGTACTGCGCCACCATGAATAATGATGCGAGTTATTACCAGTTTGTAGGATCAAGCCATCTTTTCCGGTTAAGTCAACCTGAAAAATCGGCTTGGAACGCATGGCAGGAAGTAGTCGCCGCAATTGCCGTACTGCCTCAAGGTCGTCAAAAACGGACAGCGAACGTGCGATACATTCACTGACCTGAAAAACCTTGCGCGGAAACCGGCGACGGTGCGACCAAAAATCGCTGGCATCCGGCGGGATGCTTCCCAATCGAAAAAACAAGTTTTCAGGGGAAAACGCTTCGTCGGGAGGACAATCGGGCGGAAGTGCTTCAAACCAAGTCA
>CALEYM010000752.1 GCA_937926185.1 uncultured Bacteroidota bacterium
AATCATTTTCCTCAGCCAAAATTTTCTCATCAATATTTGCAAAACCAAACAAAATCTGACTGCTGTTAAAAACGCTGGGATCATTCCGCCCCGACAGCCCAGCGGGGAAAGCGCCATCCGGGAGTTGAACGGCACACAGCCAATCGGCGCAACTATATGCCAGCCGGCGCAGCGAATCGTCCTTTTTCAGGTCGGCAAAGTAGAGTAGGGTAGGGATGAGGTATCCGGTTGTTTCAGGATATGCCTTATTCCAACCCAAAACAGGCGCATAGCTGTGGGCGGAACCCCGTTGCCCGGTGGCATCGATGCCGCGGCGCAGCCATTGGAGGGCAGCATCGGTACGAAGATTCCAGGCAGACCGAGACAGTAGAATTGGTTCCATGTTTTGTCTTAAAAGGGCGAAAATATTATTCTCTTGTGCCGTTGGCGAATTGCTTCCGGGTAGCCTGGCGTTCCATCGCAGTTATGCCGTAATTTTGCAGTGTATGACACGAAATCTACTGCTTTTTTTGATATGCGCACCGCCGGCGCTTTCCGCGCAAATCTGGAACGGCGCCGACACGCTGTACGGCAATGAATGGATCGACCACAATAAAACGTATTTCAAAATTAAAATTGCCGCCGACGGGATTTACCGGATCGGTTACCAAACCCTTGCCGATGCGGGATTTCCGGTTAATACGGTGCCGGCGGGCGACTTCCGGCTTTACAGCAACGGGCAACAAACGCCCATCTATACAACCTCGGACGCCCTTTTTACGGCTGCTGATTTTATCGAATTCTTCGGCGAACGCAACCGGGATGCACTGGACCGGCATTTGTTTGAAAACCCGGAAGCGGAAAACCTGAATCCCTGGTACAGCCTGTTCAATGACACAACCGCGTATTACCTGACCTGGGAAAGCGCCGGCCAGGGATTGCGATATACCGCCCTGGATAACAACGTGGCAAACCCGCCCCCAAAAGAAGCCTATTGTTGGTCGACAGCCGGAAATTATTACACAAATACCTTGTTTAAACGCCAGATCAGCGCCGAAGTGACATATTCCTGGTTTAACGGCGAAGGTTTTGCCGCCGGTCAGAACGCCAATTTTCAGGCCTCCTTTTTACCCAAAAAACCGTTTTCAGGCGGCCCTGATGCCACCCTGACCATCCGTTACGCTTGCGGCCTTGGGCAGCATGAACAACGCCTGAGCTGGAATGATTCGCTTCTGACAGGCGCTGCTTTCTCCGGTTTCGGCATCCGCCAGCTGCAGGCGGATGTGCCGGTTGCCTGGATCAAGGCCAGCAATACGGCACGCCTGCAATCTGTTTTGGGCGGCGCCGACCGGGCAGCGGTGGCCGGCATTTTTTTGCGTTATGCCCGTTTGTTCGATTTCGAAAACACCGCGACAGCCGAATTTACCCTTGACGCCGGCCCCGACCCAAAGTACCTGGAAATCCAGTCTTTCAGTGTTGCCGGCGGCGCGCCGGTACTGTACGATCTGAGCAACAAGCTCCGGATTGAAACACTGGTGGAAGGCGGCATGATCAGGGTTTTGCTGCCTTCCAGTTTGAAGGAACGCCGGACATGGCTGGTTAATCCCATTGCCGGCATTAAGTCGATTGCCGCGATGCAACCGGTACAATTCCGTGATTATGGCGCCGACAACGCCGATTATGTCATTTTGTCCAATAAAGCATTATTCAGTGACCCTGCCAATGGCGGGGCCGATTACGTGGCCGAATATGCCGGTTACCGGCGCAGTCCGGCAGGCGGCGGGCACAAAGTATCGGTAATCGACGTCAATGAACTATACGAACAGTTCGCCTGGGGGGTGCGGTTTCACCCGCTGGCCATTCGCAATTTTGTTCAGTTTATCCAAAAAAAGTGGTCGGGCCCGCGTTACCTGCTCCTTATCGGTAAAGGACTGGACTACAACCTGTTTCGAACGTCCAACGCTCAAAACCTGCTCGCCGATTCGCTGTTTTTCGTACCTACTTATGGCGCGCCGGGCGCCGATCAGTTGCTCGTCATGCGCGACAAAAAACTGTCTGATCCAATGATGGCGGCGGGCCGGCTGGCAGTGATAAAACCATCGGAAATAAAAGATTACCTGGCAAAAGTGCGGGAACACGAACAGGCCTATACCGCGGCGGCGCAAACGCTGGAAGGCAAAGCCTGGATGAAGCGGGTGATCCACAACAGCGGCGGCCTTTCGGGCGAATCTGCCATTATCCGGCAATACGCCCAGGGCATGGCCGACGAACTGTCGCAAAACCGCGTGGGCGCCGACGTGTACACCTATTACAAAACATCGAACGATCCGATCCAGCTGTCCAGTTACGAACAAATGCTCGATCTGCTCAATGGCGGCGTGTCCATCTGGATGATTTTCGGCCATTCATCGCCCAACGCGGTGGATTTCGACATCGGCGCGCCAAATGTATATGACAACAAAGGGCGTTACCCGTTGATGATGATCATGGGTTGTTTTTCAGGCCTTTGTTCCACGCCGCAGAAAGGCATCGGCGAACAATTCGTGCTGGCGCCCGACAGGGGAGCCATCGCCTATTTTGCCTCCGTCAATTACAGTTTTATCGACGCGCTCCGGGCTTACGGACAAAAATATTACGAACGGCTGGGCGGCGCCGATTATGGAAAAAGTATCGGCGAGGTGTTCAATCATACCATCGTCGACCTCCGGCAAACCGGGTACAGCGCGCTTATTGCTCTCCTGCACCAAAACTTGTTGCAGGGCGATCCGGCCATTAAACTGCATTTTTATCCCGGCCCCGATTATGTGATCGATCCCCAAACGGTAAAGTTCGACCCTAACCCGGCCTCGTTGGAGCAACCCACTCTGAAACTGGATTTCGACGTCGTTAATATCGGAGAAAATACAGGGGGCCAACTACCCCTGAAGATCGAACAGCGCCTGCCCGACGGCCTGACGCTTCCCCGGCACACCGACACCATTGAAGCGCCGGCTTTCCGTCAAAAGTTGTCATATTCATTGCCTGCCCAGGGCAGCAGGATTGGATTCAACCGATTTTTGATCTCCCTCGATCCGGAAAACACCCTGAGTGAACAACCGGCCGCGGCTGAATTCAACAATGAACTCACGGACGCGGGCGGCCAGCCCGGCGTGGATGTTTATTTTTTCGCCGACGACGTTTCGCCGGTGGCGCCCCACAATTATGCTATCGTCGGTAAAGACGAGGTGACGCTCCGGGCCTCCACGCTGAACTTTAACGCCGCACCGATGCGTTACCTGTTTGAATTGGATACGCTGGAAAAATTCAACAGCCCCTTTAAAAAAACGGCTTCTGTTTTTCAGCGTGGCGGTCTGCTGGAGTGGACGCCGCCTGTAAAATTGCAGGATAGCGCCGTCTACTATTGGCGGGTTGCCCGCGACAGCCTCGTGAACGGGCAAATTCCCTGGCGCGCTCATTCATTCATTTACCTGTCCGGCAGCGCGCCCGGATGGAATCAATCGGACTACGGGCAATTTGCCGAAGGGGAATTTGTCAACCTGCAAGCCGTGGACAGCACCCGCCGCCTCGAATTTGCCGACAACGCCGGGTTTATTTCCACCACCGTGGCCTACCGGAACGTCAACCGTTATCCGGGCTTCCAGAATGTTTACTACGAAGGATTTTTCGGCGATTACAACTTTAACGTGCAGGGGATTTACCGCGGCGTGACCATGATGGTGCAGGACCCCAACACCGGCCATATTGTGCCAAATTTGCCCGGCAGCCCGTACAATCCAACTACAGCGAAAAAACCCCTGTTCTCCTTCGACACCCAGGACTCTTTGCAGCGTATTGCCCTGATGGATTTTATCGAAAACCAAATCCCCAAAGGATATGTCGCCGGGCTGCTGGCCTTCCATTCCTACAACGACACCCTGGGGTATGCGCCGCGCCGGTGGGCCCGTGATTCCGTATCTTATGGCAAAAACCTGTTTCAGGTGCTGGAGGCACAGGGCGCCAAAGAGATTAGAACCCTGGTAAATTATGACAAAATACCGCACCCTTACGGCTTTATTTTCCGGAAAGACGACCCACAGTTCG